>JAFTDZ010000077.1 GCA_017453885.1 Clostridia bacterium | reverse complement strand
GCCGCTTCGACCGAAGATAACGACTGATAACATATTATAAAGAAAATCGCGAGCGGAATTTTCCGCTCGCTTTTTCATTGTCTTAAACGGTTATCCCCCGTTTATCGCGCGTTTTCGGCGGGTAAACCTTATTCCGCCGACCTTATCCACAAGTTTTACGAAGGGCTTTACGAAGGGCAGAAGCGCTACCGTAACGGCGAGGTTGAAAAGCGTGTGGAAGTTTGCAACCTGCCGCTCTATCCCACCGCTTATGGCGACGAAAAATCCGGCTATCTCCTTTTCAAAGAGCATAAGCGGCGGCAAAACCAAAAGCATACCTATCACGTTGAAGGCGATATTCGCCACCGCCACCTTTCTCGCTTCCGCGCTCATGGGAGCGGTGATGAACAGCACGGCGACGCCCGCGCCGATATTCGCGCCGAGTACCAGATACATACTGCTTTCGAAATTTATCAATCCGTTCAGCGCGAGGATTATCATCACCGAACTCACCGCGGAAGAACTCTGCACTATGCCCGTTATCAGAAAGCCGTTGAGTATAAGTATAAACGGGCTCGAAGCGGTGAACAGCCTTTTGAAAAATTCGTAATTTCTGAACGCGAAGATAGATTCGTTCATTATTTCGAGCCCTATGAAAATAAGCCCGAAGCCGAGCATTATCCGCCCCACCCGAAAAACTACCGGCTTTTCGGAAAAGGTAAGAAGGAACCCCGCGAATGCCACGAGCGAGCCGAAAGCCGTTATATCGAAAAGGTCGTTGCCGGAGAGCGAAACGAGTTGCGCCGTAACCGTTGTGCCGATATTCGCGCCCATTATTACGGAAACCGCTTCCGCAAACCCGAGCGCGCCGGCGTTCACGAACCCCGCGAGCATTATACCCGTGGCGGTACTGCTCTGAATGACCGCCGTTACCGCCGCACCCGCCGCCACGCCCTTTATAGGCGAACTCGTTGCGGAAGCGAGCAGCCGCTTCATTTTTCCGCCCGCTATCTCCTGCATATTCTCGCTCATAAGGTTCAGCCCGTGTAAAAAAACGGTTATCCCGCCGATCATCAGAAGTAAATTTTCAATAAAATTTTTCACAAGCATATTTTAATTTTATGCCCGCCGCGATTATTTAATGATACGACCGCCGCCTTTTTGCTCGACACCCGAAAGATTTTGTTATATAATATAAAATATGGATAATAAGAATAAAAATAACGAAAGGGGCGCTTTTGCCGAATACGCCGCGCAAAACAATTTGCTCACCGCGGGCGACGCGGGTTTTACGTTTACCGCGGCAACGCTTTCCTCGCTCGTAGTGGCGCTGATATTTTCCGCGGTGATATACGCGCTTGCCGCCGCGAAGGGAATTTCGCCCGCCGAATATTCTTCCTCGCTCGAACAGAAATTCGTATATTACTTATTTTCTTACGGGCTAAGCAGCGTTTCGATCCTTATCGCGATAACGGCGTTTTCTGTTTATAAAAAAACAAAGCCTTTCTCGCCGTTGCCGTTTAAGAAGTTCAGGGCGAAGTACGCCGCCGTCGGAATAATTATGGCGGCGGGACTTATCTTCGGCTTTTCCGAACTGAATAACCTGTTCGTTTCCCTGCTCGGAAAAATCGGCTACAACAAGCCGGATATGACCTTGCCGAACGAAAAGTGGTGGCAACTTATTATATGGCTTGTCCTCGCCGCCGCCGCGCCCGCTTTTTTTGAAGAAGTTTTATTCCGCGGATATATTCTCGAAGGGTTAAAGGGGCTTTCCGCTCCGTTCGTAATACTAACGGGCGGCTTGCTCTTTTCGCTCTTTCACCAGAACCCGCAACAAACGCCCTATCAATTTATTTGCGGAGCGGCTTTCTTCCTCGTGGCGTATAAGAGCGGCTCTCTTTGGCCGAGCGTGATCATGCACTTTACGAACAACGCCATAGTTCTCTTTGCCGACTTTTTCTTTAAGGAAGGGTTTTCTTCCGCCGCGACCATCGCGCTGACGGCGATCGGCATACTTTGCTTTGCGGGTTCGGCCGTCTATCTTTTATTCTTCGATAAAAACAGCGACGGCGAACGTTCTATCCCGGTAAAAAACAGCCCGAATCACACAAAAACACGGTTTTTCATATACGCCGCGGTAGGTATAGCCGCCTGCCTGCTGATGTGGTTTACGGACCTTATAACCTATATGGGGGCGTGAAATGCTGAAGATAAAAATCGTTTGCGTGGGAAAAATAAAAGAAAAATATTTTTCTGAAGCGGTAAATGAATACGTAAAACGCGTTTCCCGCTTTGCGGAAATAACGGTGAAGGAAGTAAAAGAAGAAAATTTCACTTCCGCGCCGTCATGCGCCGAAAAAGAAAAAATAACCGCCCTCGAAGGAGAACGGCTGAAAAACGAATTGAGCGGGCACGTCATCTGCCTTGCCGTGGAAGGCGAAACTCTTTCTTCCGAAAAACTCGCCGACAAGATAAACGGGCTTAAAGACAGAGGCGTGGGCGAAATAACCTTTGTAATAGGCGGTTCTTACGGGATCAGCCCCGCGGTAAAGCGGCAGGCGAACGAACTCGTTTCCTTCTCCCGCATGACCTTTCCGCACACGCTGTTCCGCGTTATGCTCGCAGAGCAGATCTACCGCGCGTTTATGATCTCAAGCGGCTCCGTCTATCACAAATAAAT
>JAFTDZ010000006.1 GCA_017453885.1 Clostridia bacterium | reverse complement strand
CCGTTGCGCTCCGCCACGAAAGCCACCGCTTCCGCCTTGGTGCAACCGGCAGAAACCGCCTCTATAAGCAGAGTGTTGGACGAGTTGAAAACGAGCCTTCCGCCGAACTTCTCCTCGTATCTTTTAATTACGGGTTCCACATCGCCGTACGAAACGAGTCCGTCGTCGTCTGTTCCGAAAACTATTTTATCGAGTTGAAGCCCGTTATCGCGGACGAACCCGACTATATCTTCCCCGACGACTACAGGCTGCAGACCGTTGTTCACGCGGGCGTAACGCTCCGTCCTTTTGGTGTAGCGGTTTACGAAATAATCTCCGCCGTTATATACCTGAACGTAAAACCCGTTCGCCTGAATATCTTCGAGAAGTTCGAGCGCGTCTGCAAAGTCAACGTATTTTTTCATATAAACTTCGCCGCTGTTCACGTCCGCCACCACGCCGCCCTGAAACGCGATTATCTCGCCTTTCAAGCCGTAAGGCTCCACCGTCTTGAGTATGGTGGAAAGCATTCTGCCCGTGGAAATTACGAATTTACCCCCCTTTTTCTCATATTCTTTAATGGTTTGCCACGTTTCGGGCAATATGGTAAGATCCGTGCGGAGCAGGGTGTTGTCGTAATCAGTCACGAACATTTTGTATTTCATCAATTGTCTTCCTCGAAGTATTTCTTTATGGTTTCGGCCTGTCTTTGCCCTATGCTTTCCACTTGCATAAGTTCTTCCACGCTCGCCCGTTTTATTTCCTCTACGGTGCCGAATTTCTTTATCAGAAGTTTTCTTCTCTTTTCGCCTATGCCCTCTATGGAGTCGAGCGCGGACGACAGCATTCGCTTTGATCGTATGGTGCGGTGGTAGGTTATGGCGAAGCGGTGCGCCTCGTCCCTTATCCTCTGCAAAAGTTTGAGGACGTAATCCTTATGGTCAAGCGCAACGGGATATTCGTCGAACAGCGTGTATATCTCCTCTTCCCTTTTTGCGAGGGAAATAAGGTCGATATCGCAATTCATCTCGTCGAATATCTCTTTTACCGAAGAAAGTTGCCCCTTGCCGCCGTCTATGATGATAAGGTCGGGCTTGGGGAAATGTTTTTCCTCGTCGGTGCCGAGTTTGGAAAGCCTGCGGCGAAGAACTTCCTGCAGGCAAGCGAAGTCGTTATTTCCTTCCACCGTCTTTATGCGGAAGCGGCGGTAACTGTCGCGGTCGGGCTCCCCGTCGGAAAACACGACCATAGAGCCGACTTTATCCGTTCCGCTTATATGCGAAATATCGTAACATTCCATTCGCTTCGGGTAGGATTTGAGTTTGAGTATATCCTGCAACTTCTTGCAGGCGATCACCGTCATATCGTCCTTATGCTTGATTTTGTTTACGGACTTTTCAAGATATTCCACGGCGTTCTTTTCCGCCATAAGGGCAAGTTCGCGGCGGTCGCCCTGTTTGGGCGTGGAAATACTCACGAGTTTACCCGCCTGCTTGCGGAGAATCTGTTCTATGAACACGGCGTCCTTACATTCGATATTTATAATTATCTCGTCCGGCACGCCCGCTTCTTCCCTGTAATACTGCATAATGAAACCGGCGAGCGCTTCCTCGTCCGTTTCCATATTGGTTTCCAGCGTGAAATATTTCGCGCCCTGCATTCTGCCGCTGCGGGTGACGAGTACGGTAACTACCTGATAAATGCCGTTGCCGGTTATACCGATTATATCCGCATTGATGAAGCGGTTCATGGAAGTGATACGCTTCTGCTTTATGCGGGAGAGCATACGGAGTTTATCCCTGCAACTCATGGCGAGTTCGTATTCTTCCTCGTATGCGTATCTGTTCATCTTATCGGTCAGAATCTTCTCCGCGGCGTTGTCGTTACCGTTGAGGAAATCTATCGCCTGATACACGTTGCGGCGGTAAGTTTCCGCGTCGATATATCCCGCGCACGGAGCCGGACAGCGTTTGATATGATAATTCAGGCACTCCTTTTTAGGCTTGTCCTTAAACATACTGCCGCTGCAACGGCGAACGTTGTAACAAAGGTAAATGATTTCAAGCACGTCGCTTACGGAAACGCCGCCCATAAACGGGCCGAAATATTTAGCCCCGTCCTTGCGGATCTTGCGGACTACGGTAAACGTGGGAAAATCCTCTTTCAGATCCACGCGGAGATAAGGGTATTGCTTGTCGTCCTTCAAAAGGATATTGTATTTCGGTTTGAAACGCTTTATCAGGTTATTTTCAAGCGAAAGCGCGTCGATCTCCGTATTCGTAATGATATACTTGAAATCGGCGATATTCGCTACGAGTTGCAACGTCTTTTCGTTCTTCGGGCCTGCCTGAAAATACTGTCTTACGCGATTTTTGAGAACTTTTGCCTTGCCCACGTAAATCACGTTTTCGTCGGCGTCGAGCATAACGTAACACCCCGGCTTATCGGGGAGCAGTTTTAACTTTTCCTCAATATCGTTCATCTTATAACCTTCCGCTGAAATTAACTATTTAATTATATCATACCGCGATGAAAATTTCAACGTTTTTGCCGCCTTAGCCAGTCAACTTCCGAGAAATTCCATACCTTTGAGCAATACGTCGCCGATAAGTTCGTCCTTAAGAAAATACGTTATCACTTTTCCGTTGCGCTCGTAATCCACCGCGCCGAGGTTTTTCAGCAGGCGAAGTTGGTGCGAAACGGTAGTCTGGTTGAGGGAAAGTATCCCCGCGAGATCGGTAACGCACATTCTTGAAATGGCGAGCGCGGAGAGAAGTTTCAATCGCGTTTTATCCGAAAAAATGGTAAAAAAGTAAGTCAGATCGGACAGGATATCATCGGATAGCAAACAGTTTTCCACAAGATTTTGCGTGCGTTTATCGAGCGTCAATGCGTTTTCCATATAAAACGCCTCCTTTTTTTATTGCGATTATATGATACTACCTCAAGGGATAATATGTCAAAACGTTCATATTTGATTTTTTGGCGAATATAATACAATAAAGGGATAAAACGTCGAAAAGGAGGATACGATATGTCCGGAAACATTACGCTTATAGCGCTTATTCTGCTTCTCACGTCCGGCGGCGACGTTACCGCCACGCAGATGCTTCTGCTTCTCGCGCTGCTTTCCACGTCGTCCGGCGGAAACTTGTGCGGCTGTAACAACAACTGACGAAGTAAAAGCCCCGTTTTGTTAACCCAGCGGGGCGGAAGGTTAAAAAGGCAGCGAAAAAATCGCTGTTGCATCAGGGATTTTATGAAAAATAAAATTCAAAGGTAATTGCGCTTTCAAGCGGTCAAACAAAACAGACATTTGGAATTTCCAAGTGTCTGTTTTGTTTTTGATCCGTTATTTTACCCGAAAAACAATTTCCCATTATTAAAATATACTTGATTTTGGGAAACAAGCGTGGTATAATAGTAAACGAGGTGATATTATGAAACTGATCGAACGCGAATTCTATCTTACAAAAATGAAAAACGTGATAGGTACGCCCGATATTAAGGTCATAACGGGCGTGCGCCGCAGCGGAAAATCAAAACTTCTGGAATCGTTTAAGCAATATGTTTTGAAAAGCATTCCGGAAGCAAACGTCATCCACATCAATTTCAATCTTGCGAAGTTTGAAAAACTGAAAGAATACCACGCTTTGAACGAATATATCGAAGCCGCTTACGTTGACGGGAAAGATAACTTTGTCCTGATAGACGAAGTTCAACTTTGCCCGAATTTTGAGTTGACGATAAACAGCCTTCATGCGGAAGAACGATACGATATTTATATTACAGGTTCAAACGCCTTCCTTTTAAGTTCGGATCTTGCCACGCTGTTCACCGGCAGGACGTTTGAAATAAATGTTTATCCTTTCTCTTTCAACGAATATCTTGAATATTTCGGCAGCCAAAATATTTACGACTCTTTTGAAAACTACGTGAAAAACGGCGGTATGTCCGGTTCGTATCTTTACAAGGATACGGAAGCCAAGTACGATTATATCAAAGACGTTTTCGATACGCTGATCGTTCGTGACATCAGGCAAAAATACAATATCAAGAACCCGCATTTGATGGATAGGCTCGTGGACTATCTGATGGATAATATTTCCAACCTGACTTCCGCTCGGAATATAGCCGATACGCTAACCGTTAATAAAGACAAAATCAACCATAAAACGATCGGAAAATATATTCAGTATCTATGTAACGCCTTCGCTTTTTATAAAATCAGACGGTACGATATACACGGCAAGAAGTATCTTGCGTCCAACGATAAATATTATTTGAGCGACCATGCTTTCAGGTACGCAGAATTGGGTACGAAAAATCTCGACTACGGCAGAGTGCTTGAAAATATCGTTGCCATCGAACTGTTGCGGCGCGGCTATGAAGTTTACGTCGGCGTTCTTTACAAAAAAGAAATTGACTTTGTGGCGATCAAACGGAATGAAAAAATCTATATACAAGTTTCGGACAATCTTTCCGAATCGAATACATTTGAACGGGAAGTATCTCCTTTGCTATCAATAAAGGACGCTTATCCGAAAATGATCATTGCGAGAACGCGCCACGATGAATATCAATATGAAGGCGTAAAGATCATCGATATTGCCGACTGGCTAAAACAAACTGCTTCCCAAAGTTAAATATTTATCGATTTCGGGAATTGGAATTATTGATCGAAATCATGCGCAAATTTGTCGAAGCCGTTAAGGCCCCTGACTTCGACTGAAATAAACAAGAGAAAAGGCGCGGTATCTCGCCACGCCTGATTCTCAAAGGACAGCCTTACCGAAAATTCCCTAACGGAAATGCGGTAAATCGCTGCCTTTTTTCTTTGCAAAGTTTACCTCTGACCGATAATACGGTATTGAAAGATCCTACGTATTTTATAAATCATCCGCTTCAACGAAATTGTCGGGAACCGTGATCGACGTTGTGCCGATATCCGTGAAATCGAATTCGTATTTATCGCCGTCAGTCGCTAATGCAAATCGGGCAATATTGCCGTTTACGAATTTAATTACGATTTCACTGCCGAGTTCGGAATATTTATATACATTTTCCGTTTCGTCATATTTAAGATCGTCATAGTCAATGCCGGCATCGAAGATCCATTTGTAAACGGATCCGATAGTTCCTTCATAATAATCGAACAAGTTTATCGTATCTTCCGTATGCCCCCAGATCATCTCGCCTTTAACTTCGGCATTGATATAAGAGTCAACGCCGATTTTTCCGGTGCTTGCATTGTACGTGTCGGCCTTAAGAACAAAAATTGCTCTGCTCCCGTTATATTCCTGCGCCTTTTCCGTTTCGATCTTCCCGCCGGCAACCTTTACTTCAACGTTATTGATTATTGTAGTGAAGTTAAGATCCGACAGACAAATAGGATCTTTGATTTTGTTTACGTAGGCTTCATAACCCGCTTTTGCTATACGGTTTTCGTCAACGCCTTCGGTATAGGTTGCGGTATAAGTTGCGTTGCCGGTAACCACCGCAAGTTCGGGCGACCAGCCCTTGAAGGTATAAGCGGTTTGCCCTTCGGAAGGTCTTGCGGGCGTCGCTCCGTTATACTCGGGAACGCTTCCGCCTTTGACGTCCGTATCTGCCTCGAGAACGGTTCCGTCCCAATTCTTCCAGATAACGGTATAAGTTTTATCGCCGTTATCTTTTTTGCCGCCGAGCGTTACGGGAAGAACGATGGCGAGCGTTATGCCCGCTACCAAAACCGCGGCGATAACGACAGATACTACTTTATGGGTTATGATCCACGTTTTTACTTTGCTGAAAAATTCCTTCATGCTTTGTTTCTCCTTAAATTTTTTTCAATATGAAAAGCGTTGTCTTTCACACTTGCCGAAGGGTTTGTTTTCAAAAATGTTTATTAGTCTTTAGCGTCTTCATATTCCGCGGGAACCGTTACCTCCGTAGTTCCGTAATCGGAAAACTCGCAGGAAACAAGTCCATTGATTGTAAATGATATCATTTTACCGTCCTTGAATTGGACCTTGACGGAAATATTTTCTCCGTCGATAGTAACGATCGACGAATACTCGCGCTTGT
>JAFTDZ010000076.1 GCA_017453885.1 Clostridia bacterium | reverse complement strand
GAGGGAAACAGAGCATCTTGGATATAAGATCCAGAGCGGCCGTTACCTTTTTGACGTCATCTTTTTCGGGTACGGTGATTATAACTTCACCGAAATTCCCTTTGCTTGAGTAGTTAAGTTCCATTTTTTATCTCCTTGTAAATTTTATTTTGCCTTCCGGCAGGGACAAGTTAGCATATTGCGGTAGGGATACAACCGCATCGGGAAAAGGTATGCGAAAGTCAGCGATCGCGAAAAAAATAACGTATGGGAAGAATGTTCGGAAAGAGAGTAAGCGTTATTTTTTTCCGTTGACGTTCGCGAGCAATATGCTACGCCGAACCGAAACGGAAAGGCAAAATTTACACGGAGGAAATAAACTTTAGAATAGTTGTTTTTTATACGGGAATGTGATATACTTAATAACAAGGAGGTAAACGGATATGTGTAATAGAGATCAGGCAATGCAAATATTACGGGAAGCGTTTATTGCGTGTAACGAACGTATGATGAATTCCGTCTGTGAAGCGTATTTATACGGTTCGTTTGCCCGCGGAGATTATACTGCCGAATCGGATTTGGATATTCTTATGACTTCCGACTTAAACGAAGAACAAATAAGAAGGTATAAGCGCGAAATATCTAAAATAAACAGCGAATTGAGTTTGTTATACGACGTGACCGTATCTATAACCGTAAAGTCTGCCCGTCACTTTGAAGAGTATATGAATATTTTGCCTTATTATAAAAATGTTAAGAGAGAAGGAATAAGATATGCCGGATAACGAAATAAAAAAATTGTCGGAATTACGGTTTAATAAAGCGACCGAATGTCTGAACGACGCCAAAAAACTTTTTGACGCGCACAGTTATAACGGGGCAACGAACCGTGCGTATTACGCAATGTTTCATTCTATGAGAGCGGTTTTAGCGTATGACGGAATAGATATGAAACACCATAGCGGAATAATCGCCGAGTTCAGACGACTGTATATCAAGACGGGTATTTTCGATAAAGAAATGTCGGATACGATTTCTTCGCTGTATGATTTGAGAACGGATAGCGATTACGACGATTTTTATGTTGCGGGGCAGGAAGAAGCCGAATTTATTATTGAAAAAGCGCAAACATTTATAGAAAATATTGAGAAATATTTATCTGAAAAATAAGATGATATAAAACGGCTGCCGAATGAACGACAGCCGTTTTACGTAAATTATAAAATAATTTCTTTCTTGATAAGGTCGATAAACGAGTGGTTGTAATAATTGCCTTCTTCCGCTACGTGGAAGTAAACTTCCGTTTCGCCCGTGGTTATATCGAGATAATCGAGAATATAACCGTCGGCTGCCTCCATGTTACCGGTCAAGGCGTTTTCGCCTACCCAGGAAAGTTCGGTGTTGCATTCGTCGGTCATTATATCCTTAAACTTTTTATACGCAGCATCGTAATTGTAAAACAGGAAAGTTTCGATTCCGTCGGCGTCATCGGTTGACCAGTCGAACAGCACCATATAAACGGCATGTTTCGATCCGTCGGGGCGTTTTTCTTGAATAGAGGTAACGTCTTTAACCAAATCGACGATAGAATCTTCAAGTTCAAAGTATTTCTCTCCGTTAAAATTATTGAGCAGAGGGGAGTTGTCAATAAATTTCGCAACTTTTTCCCGCACGGAGTTATGATAACATTCGTCGTAAATTTTCGTGTCTTTCATTATTTTCATCTCCTTATTCTATTATGGTAAATTTGTAACGTAAAACGTCGGATTGTTTGAAACCTATATGTCTGTCCGTATCTGCCCAAACCGATTTCGAATATCTCGTAAGATTTACGACGTCTTTAGGTTTATAGTATTTGCCGTTATAGTATTCCGGCAAAGTGAGTTGTATTTTTTTCGCCTTTACAAGTAACTTTCTTTTAACGATTTTAACATAGCAGCCTGCCCGCCATTCAAGAGCCATTTCGTTGTTTGTGGGAGTAAGCAGATTAAGTATCCCGACGGGACAATCGTAATTATACGGGTGCATAGTTTCGTCCATATCTTTATAACCGAATTCGTTTTTATCTACGGCAGTCAAAACAATCAGCCCGAAAACTTCGCCTGTTTTTGTAAGTTTCATTGCAGCGTAGTATATGGAACCGACCATTGCGTCTTTCACAATAGCAGCCCATTCGGGATTACTACCGAATTCTTTTCTGCATTCGGCAAGCCTGTCGATTTTACCGTTTTTGTATTCCGTAGCGCAGTAATATGTCCAACCCATTTTAACAATCTCCTTTTTCGCTTTTGTTTTTTAATTGCTTGATCCTGCTGTACGCAATCATAGATAATCTATCCACAGCAAAACCAAGCATACAAACTATTTCTTCCGAATCGTCGCTTATGCAGATACGGCAGATATTGCCGTCAAGCATTTTTAAAATATCGTCTTTTTCACAATCGGTCAGAGGGGTATCTAATAATTTCATTTCTTTATCTCCTTTATTTCACGTATTTGAACCAGATGGAGTAGTCAACTTCCACTTCTCGTGTTTCCTTGCTGCCGTATTTTGTGGTAAATTCCATATTGCGTAGTTCGTAGTATTCGCCTTTGAATTCGTTTTCGTTTACGGGGAAACAATCTTTCAAACAATCCTCGAAAACCCGAATATAAGGTTTACCGTTCTTGCCTATGCACGCGGTTATGAGATCCCGGTCGGTAACGTAACCGATACCGGAAATCTTCTGCTCGGTTCTGCCGAGTTTAGTTACAGAGTAAACAACTTTTTTCATTTTAGGAAATCCTCCTGAATTTATTCAGCCGTCAGGCCGAACGGAAAAAGTAGCATAGGGCGGTGGAGATTTTCAATCCTGAAGTTAAATTGCGGAAGTCAACGTGAAACGAAAAAATTGATTATATAATAAAATTCAAGATATTATAAGGGATTTTAACGGTTCAATTAGGGGCGGGTGTAGTCCACCACGTCGCCGTCGGATTTACCCTCGCGCATAAAAAAGAAGCGTTTTTGCTTCTTTTTTTATGCGCTCGCTTTGACGACGGCTCGTTTCCGTTCCGTAGTGCAGATTGCCGAAATGACGTGACGCGATTGGAACCTTCGGTTCAGCAATCGCTATTCCGTCGCGATGCTCCTTGCAACTCCGCCCTACTCCACCACGTCGCCGTCGGATTTACCCTCGCGCATAAAAAAAGAAGCGTCGATAAAGGGAAGTAACGGAAAGTTGGATTATGCGGATCAGGCGCCTTATTGGAACGGTCATCCTCTCTGGAACGAGCACAAAACGGCAAGCGGATTGCTTACGGAACAGATACGTAAATTGGGATATTAGATTTACGTAAATTCAATATACGGCGTTTTTTAATGATTGTCATTCCCGGGTATAAGAAGAAATCTTCAGACCCGGGAATTTTATTTGAAAAATTCTGAAAATTATTCGAACGGCCTGTTAAGACAGAACGAAAAAGAGTCAAATATTTTCCGAACCCAATTATAAATACAAAAGCAAAAAAATACTTTTTTTTTGCAAAATCATACATTATTTTTTTCCGCAAATTATGTTAAAATTATTCTATAATTATTTTATCGGTTCTTCGGTAGAATCGAAAGAAAACAATGGGTGATGAGATGGACGCATTTGAAAAACGTTTGAACAAAAACTTTCACGTGGAGATCATTCCGCCGAAGCAGGAAAGCGAAAATCTGGAAGCTGATTTGAATCTGTTTGCCTCAAAACTCGAACGCGTAATCAACAGCGGTTTCACCGCGTCGATCACAGACAACGCAATGGGAATACTTGCCTTTCAGGGGCATGAGTGCATCGAGGAACTCGGCCTTCGGATAGATCCCGAAAGAGTACTTATACATCTCAATACGTTTCACACGATTAAAAATCTTGACGAAATACTTGCGTCTTGTATGCGTTTGGGTATTCGTTCCATACTTGCGGTAAGCGGCGACGGTTCGACCCGTC
The DNA here is from genome assembly GCA_017453885.1 of Clostridia bacterium. Taxonomy (GTDB): domain Bacteria; phylum Bacillota; class Clostridia; order Christensenellales; family Borkfalkiaceae; genus RGIG3732. The sequence continues at coordinate 4,814 of JAFTDZ010000076.1, read as the reverse complement.
TGCCGAAACTGTGTCCGGCAGACGTTGAATGTAAAAACACGTTATCCGTAACGTCGGTAGAACTTATTTCTTATATACGAAAACGTTACCCCGAATTCCGTATAGGCGTGGCGTTCAATCCGTACGAGCCGGAGAAACATGAGTTTGAGAAACTTGACAGAAAGTTATCGGCCGGGGCGTCTTTCGTAATCACGCAACCTATCATTGATAAAAATCCGGTTATCGACAGGCTTTTAAGAGATTATTCCGGATTGCCCGTAACCATTGAGGCGTGGATGTCGAAAAAGTTGTACCTCTTATCGGACGTGGTGGGGTATCCTATTTCCGAGGACGCCGAATACGATCCGATCGCCACTCTTGAAAAACTTCGGGGGGTGTATCCCCAATGCGGCTTCTATCTTTCGCTTCTCGGCTTCAAAACGCAGTATCAGTTGATAGAAGAAATGGCCTGAAAATACACGGAGGAAGGATCAGTATGAAAATAGTTGTGTGCATAAAACAGGTGCCTGCAAGTAATGACGCGAAGATCGATCCCGAAACCAAACGGATCGTGCGCGAAGGAAGCAAGGCTATCGTCAACCCTTTCGATCTGTATGCAATCGAGGAAGCGCTTGCGATCAAAGAACGCACGGGAGGCGAAATCATTGCCCTGACGATGGGCCCCGAAAAAGCCAAAAGCGCACTGAAGGAAGCGTTATCCATGGGCGTTGACCGCGCGATTCTTTTAAGCGACAGGGCTTTCGGCGGATCCGATACGTGGGCAACGAGTTACGCCTTGGCAAAGGCGATAGAAACGATAGGCGACGTTGAGTTGATACTGTGCGGAAAACAGGCGATAGACGGCGACACGGCGCAAGTCGGGCCGGGTATAGCCGAAAAACTCAACGCACGGCAAGCCGCAAACGTATGGAAGGTTGAAAAGATCGAAGAGCATTCCGTCACGGTAAAACGTATCAACGAGCGGGGCTGGGATTTGGTCCGGCTGAAGTATCCGGCGTTATTGACCGTAGTAAAAGATATAAATACACCCCGTATTCCCAAACTGCGCGACGCGCTGATTGCGGAAAAAGCGGAGATACCGGTCTGGAAGCCTTGGGACATTGGCACCGATCCCGATTTGATAGGTTTGAGAAATTCGCCTACGCAGGTCGTTCGTACTGCGCCGCCCGCGGCCCGGAACGCAGTTACTTTGAAAATAGACTGTAAGCCTGAAGAAGCGTCTGACAGATTCGTCAAAGAATTATTGAAACGAAAGCTTATATAAGGGGTGATCCGAATGAAACTGTTAAACGAACAGGATAAATTGAATTATAAAAACGTTTGGGTATTGGCGGAATTTACTCCTGAAGGCGACGTGCACGGCGTATCTTTCGAACTGTTGGGGGTCGCCCGCGAAATTGCATCCGATCTCGGTTGCGAGGTTTGGGCCGTTGCGCCGGTAAGTGAAATCACCCCCGCTTCGGACGCGCTTATCCGCTATGGCGCAGATAAGATTTTAGCCATAGAAGACGAACGCTTCAAATATTTCAACGACGAACTTGAGTGTAACGTGTTGGACAGATTGGTACGCAAATACCGCCCCGAAATACTGCTCGGTGCGGCAACGAGCGCGGGCCGGGCCCTGATGCCTCGCTTGGCAAGTAAACTGCATTGCGGCCTTACCGCCGACTGTACGGAACTTAATACGGATAGGGAAACGGGCGAACTTTTGCAGACGCGCCCGGCCTTCGGCGGGAATATAATGGCGACCATACGCAGCGGAAATTTCAGACCGCAGATGGCAACCATACGCCCCAAAGTGATGAAGGCGCTTAGAGCCGACTACGCAAGAAAGGGAAGCATTATACGAGAAACGGTCGAAAACGGGGATTCCGTAAATATCAAAGAGGTAATCGAAGCGGTAACGGATATTCAAAACTCCGTTAATTTAAACGGCGCAAACGTTATCGTATCGGGAGGCAGGGCAATGAAAGGGCCGGAAGGCTTTAAGCTTATCGAACGACTTGCCGAACGTTTGGGCGGGGCCGTCGGGGCGAGCCGCGCGGCCGTGGACAACGGATGGATATCTTATCCGCACCAGGTCGGCCAGACCGGTCAGACGGTGCAGGCCGATCTGTATATAGCCTGCGGCATTTCAGGACAGATACAGCATCTTATCGGAATGCAGTCATGCAAAACCATCGTTGCCATCGATACGGACGATACTACTCCTATGATGCAGATGGCGGATATAGCGATAAAGGGGGATCTGTTCGAAGTGATCCCGGAAATCATAAAAATACTCGAAAAAAAAGGAATTAACAAAGGAGAGAACTGAAATATGATTATAGTAGGCGAAAAACTTAACGGTTCAATCAAATCTGTGGCTCAGGCCATTCAAAGCCGTAACGCTGAGTTCGTGCGGGATCTGGCAACGCGTCAGCTTGAAAAAAGAGCGGATTATATCGATATATGTTCCGGTGTGCCCGAGCAGGACGCCGAAGTGCTCGGTTGGATGATAGACCTTATTCAAACGGACCATCCCGGCGTACGCTTCAGCATTGACAGCTCCAATCCGGATACGATACTTTCCTGTATGCAAAAGTGCAGGAATCCGGGAATGATAAACTCCGTTTCGCTTGAAACCGGCAAAATCGAGAAAATTTTACCCGTGGCGGCCGAGATGAAGGAGTGGAATATCATCGCGTTGTTGATGGATAATAACGGTATACCTGTCACGGTTGAAAAACGTATGGAAAACTTTGAAAATTTAATTGTAAAGACGAAAGAATTCGGCATAGCCGAAAACAGGCTGTTCATAGATCCGCTTGTATTCAGCGTGGCTACCACACCCGAAAGTTTTCTTAATTTCATCAATACGTCAAAACAAATCCGTGAAGCCCATCCCGATATTCATATCATAAGCGGACTTTCCAATATATCGTTCGGCTTGCCTTACAGAAAGGCGATCAATCACGCTTTCCTTATAGGCGCGATGCTTAACGGTATGGACAGCGCTATAATGGATCCGTTGAACGGCGATATGCTCGGCGGTATATACGCAACGGAGGCCCTGACCAATATTGACGAATACTGTATCGAATATCTTGACGCCTATCGCGACGGTATGTTCGGAATTTGACGAACGCGAAAAATCACTCGGTTTAACATTTGCCGCTTCTTCATCCCGCGGATATTTTCTTTGAAAATCTCCGCGGAAGCCCTTTTTTATTTATTATGCCTGCGGCTCCTTTGTTCCGAAAACTTTTGCTACAAAAAACGGTTTAATGAAGGTGGTTTTTTTCATATTTTATCTGTGATTTTGAAAAGCGTTCAAACGTGTAAAATTACCGTTTTCAGGGTGGTATTTTCATAGCGAATATCGCCTTTATAGAAAGAAAAAGCCCGATGATTTTCATCATCGGGATCCGGTTTATCGGTGTAATTGTAATATATTTCTACTTTTTCGGGGTACAGTATAATTTTGTTTACGAGTAGCCATATCGCCTGTTTGGGTTCTTTAAGCAAAGCGTTTTTAATAAACCGAACGATATCCTTTTCGGATATTTTTATTTTTTCTTTGGATCGCTCTGTCATCAGGTTTTGCTCTATCGTTTCAATCTTGTTTTCGAGTTCTTCCATTCTCGCTTTCGTGCCGTTGGTGAAAATTCCTTTTTCGAGAGCCGCCAATAAATTATTGAGCGAAGTTCTCGCCTTGTCCAGCTCCTTTTTTAAGGCGTTCGCAGTATGATTTTGCTTCTTTTCCGAATTTAACGAGGCGAGGATTCTATCGGCTATTTCCGTCAAAACCTGCGAGTCGCTCAGTACTTTATATGTCGTTTCGATAACGAGATCTTCGAGGACGTTTTTCCTTATCGTGGGGTGTGAGCATTTATGTTTTTCCCTGCCTATGCATTTATAGTAACGCTTTAACGAACCGTCTCTCGCGGTGCCTGCGTCGGACGTTATTCTCTCTCCGCAGATGCCGCAATACACTTTGTTTTTCAGCAAAAACTTCATTACGTTTTCGCCGCGTCTTCCGGAATGGTTTTCGGCAAGTTTTTTCCGCATAAGTTCAAAAAGATCACGGGAGATGATAGGGGGATAAATATTGTCGTAAACCTCGCCTCTGATTCGAACGGCGTTATAGGAATGGATCGGAACGGAGAATATTTATATTTTGAAAAAAATATTTTCGGTGATATAATAAGTGCGTATAATTCCGCCGGCAGTACGGTTGCATATTTTAGGTATGACGGTTTCGGCAATCTTCTTTTCGGCGGCGGGACTATGGCGCCTTACGTCAAATTCCGTTATCGTGGATACTATTATGACGACGAAACAGGGTTCTATTACCTTAAGTCAAGGTATTACGATCCGTCCATCTGTCGGTTTATAAGTGCCGACCAGCCGGAACTGATACCGCAATTGGCGAGATCTCTCGGAGAACTGAATTTATATTCTTATTGTGCTAATAACCCGATAATGCACACCGATGCAAACGGAAAAAGTTTAATCTTGACTTTGGCTGTTGTATTTGGTATAATAGGAGCCATAGGAGTAGGCACAGCCGCCGGAATAAGCGCATACAACGCAGGATACAGAGGTTGGGAACTTGCCGGTATAACCACGATAGGTGTCTTATTTGGTGGGTTATCAGGGGCGCTCTTGGGAGGATTTATAGGCTCGGTACCGGGAATTTTGGCTGCGTTCCCCGCTCCTTTATTCGGTGGTCTAACATTAAGTAGCGGAGGAGCCGTGGCTGCAAGTTTAGCCGGAGTGACGGTCGGGCAAGTGATTGTTGCTGCCGGGGCACAAATTGTAGCGGGTGGGAT
>JAFTDZ010000075.1 GCA_017453885.1 Clostridia bacterium | reverse complement strand
TTGGTCAAGGGGGGCTCCTTCGAAGAAGGTGGGGGGATGGTTTTTATAAATAACAGCCCTTCCACCGCAAGCGGTCCCCCTCCCCTTGCACAGGGGAGGCAATATGCCGCATTGAAAACAGGGCTCCCGCGGAGATTTTGAAAAAATATCCGCGGGAAAGAGGAGCAATCGGCTTGAACGCAGGAAGGCGAATACTTGCAACCTTCCGCGTTTTCCGCCGCATTGCGACGTGGGAAAGAGGAGAAACCGATTTGAACGCAGGAAGGTGAAAACCTGCAACCTTCCGCGTTCGTTATAGTGTTTCGACGAGGGTTGTGCCGAGCGGGCGCACCGCCGCGCGGAACACGTTTTCTTTCCCGAAAAGTTTCTTCATAAACTCCATATAACTTTCCGTTTCCGCGTCGGAAACTACCGCGAGTATCGATCCGGCAAAGCCGCCGCCGTGTACTCTCACCGCGCCGTCTTTCAAAAAGTTGCGCGAAAGTTCTATGCCGAGTATAACCGGCTGCATCTCGTCGCCGGGTACGGCGCAGTTTTGCAGAAGGTTCAGGCTCGACAGGCCCGATTCATTCACGCAGGAAAGAAAATCCCCCGTATTTCCGCGTTTTACGGCGTTTGCCGCCCTTTCCACGCGCTCGTTCTCCTTAAAGAAGTGCAGCGCGCGCATCACCGCCCTGCCGGTAAAACGCTCTTTGAGAGAGGGGAGCGCGGAAATAAATTCCGCATAATCCACGTCCCGCAGAACGCCCTTGCCGAAGTAACCCGCCACCTCGTTCATCTCAGCGCGTATGGCGGCGTAATGGGGGGTGAGGGAAGCGTGGTCGCCGCCCGTGTTGGTTATCACCAGCGAATACCCTTCTATCGGCGGCAGTTTTTCTATAACGGGGTTTTCGGGCGTAAAAAAGTCGAGCGCGGAGAGGGAGCCTATCGCTATCCCGCTCTGGTCGAGCAGGCCGCAAGGCTTGCCGAAATATACGTTTTCCGCATATTGCGAAACCACAGCCTTCTCTACCGGCGAAAGTTTTCCGCCGAGATACAAATCGTTTATTATCTCCGCTATCAGCACCTCGAATGCCGCCGAGGAAGAAACGCCCGCGCCCCTGTATATATTAGAGGTCATATGCGCGGTGAACCCGCCGAATTCGAAGCCTCTGTCCTTTAACGCCTTCACCACCCCGCGGACGAGCGCGGCGGAAGTTCCCTTTTCTCTCTCCCTCGGTTCCGTGTCGCAAACGTTCACCTCTATCGGGGGGAAGCCTTCCGAAACCACGGTTATTTTGTCTTTTGCCATTTTTACGCAGGCGAGAATATCGCAACTTATCGCAGCCACCATAACTTTGCCGTGGTTGTGATCGGTGTGGTTGCCGAGTATTTCCGCCCTGCCCGAGGAAGAATAAACCCTCTCGCAAGGGGCGCCTTCCCTCTTTTCGAAGCGGGCGGCGAGGTCGGCGTATCTTTTTTTAAGGGCAACTTCGTCGCAGCCCTTGCCGTAAAGCGAAACGAGATCCATACTAATGCCTCTCAACTTAAAATTCTTAAAAAATTATAACACAAAAACCCGATTTAATCAAGCGTAATCGTCGCAACGCTTGTATTCGGCGGAAAAATATGTTAAAATTTTATTATGAAGAAGTTCGCGCTGTTCGCGGCGTTCGCGCTCCTTTTCGCGCTGTGCGCCTGCGGAACGAAAAACGAAGGAAACGGAGAAGCCGTTTCCGTAATAAACACGGTCGTCCTCGTCGAATTCGGCGGCGGGGAAACTTTTTCCGCGGACTTCGGCGAAACTCTGCTTTACGATCTCGAAACTTCACCCGTCGGGTTAAAGGCGTTTTTCGCGGCGGAAAGCCTCGGCAGGTGTTCGGTAACTTCCCGCGTGACGGCGAGAGTGCGGGTGGAAAAACCGGCTTCTTACTACTTCGCCCGCAAGGGGATCGGCACGGACGGTTATACCGACAAAAAGGTTGACGGCAAACCCCATGCGGACGCGTTCGTGAGGGAACAGACGCTCGTTCGCGAGATCCTTTCCAAAGCGGAATTTCCGCAAGGCTATTCCGCCGACGCCGACGGTGACGGTTACGCCGACGGCATAACCTTCGTTTTTCTCGCGGAATTTTCTCCGGACGAAAAGATAATGTGGCCGCACAAGAGCGAGTTTTACGGAACGGGCGCCCTGAATTCGCTGTACGTTCCCGAAGGCTTTTTCGGTGATACCGACGCGGATGCCCTGCTCGCTCCCTCGTATATAAACGGCGCGGAAGCATACCGCTTTGCGGTGGTTTCTTCGGATTACACCGTGGGGCAGGTCTGCCACGAATTTTCCCACGTTCTCGGGCTTCCCGATTATTACTCCTACGGCGGCGGGCTTATATCCGCCAACGACAATATAGGGCACTACGAACTCCTCGGCGCCTCGCCCGGCAAAGTGCCGCAGTTTTCGCTCGCCTACGTCAGAATGAAGGCGGGCTGGCTGAAAGAGGGCAGGGATATAAATGTGCTATCCTCGTCGGGCGAAGTGATTCTCCCGCCCGTAACGGCGGGCGGCGCGCAGGCGGTCAAACTCGCGCCGGCGGGAACGGGCGAAAAGGGAGAGTTTTTTATGGCGGAAGTTCGCAGGAAAACTTCCGGCTCGTTTGACGACGCGGTAAATTCTTCCGGCGTTATAATCTATTCGGTCAAGCCCGAAAACGCGTATATAGCCGAGGACGGAAACTTCGGCTCCGCGGACCTCGGCAATATGTACGGCAACGGCAGGTTCGAAGTGAAACTCGTCTCGTCCGGCTTATTCAACTATTTCACGGCGGATAGCGGAAGAAATCAAGCCGAACTGAAGTATGAGGACGGAACTTCCGCGGGCGTATCCGTCACCGTGGAGGAAGAACTCGAAGGCGGCTCCTACCGCATATCCTTCCGCTTTGCCGAAACCGAAAAGCCTGAACCCTCCCGCCCGAAACTCGTAAAAGCGGCGGGCGGCAACGTCCTCGCGGTCAGGTGGGAAGGGGAAGAAGGCGTCGTCCGCATAGTTTCCTTCGTGGCAAATTCCCGCTCGGCGGCGGCTTTCGCAACGGATAATCTTCCCTCGGCTAAGGATATAATAAGCGGAAATTACGGCTCGTTTACGGCGGAAGAAACCCTCGTCCTCGCGCGCGCTTCCCGCTTCGCCTACCTGTTTCCGAAGGGCGAACGCTTCGTGGCGATCGTCACCGAGAAGGACGGCAAGGCGATATATTACGATAAATTCCGCGTAACGGTGGAAGGCTCGGCTCCGGCGGAATATTCGTTTGCGGATGTTCTCGCCGTGTCCTTCTCCCCGGGAAATCCCGCCTTTTTCGCAGGTTGCGCGATTCTCGGTTTGTGCGTTTTAGCGGGGATAATCGCGCCGATAATAGTCAAAAACAGGCGCTCGCGCAGATAAAAAACCGCCGCTTTCCCATAAAAAAGGGCATATTTAATAAAATTTCACTCAAATTACACACATTTTGTGAAAAAACCGTGGCAAAACGCTTGATAAATTTATAAAAATATTATATAATAAAATCACGATAGCGCCGAAGCGGCGTTTTCGTCAGTAACAGGTAAAGAGGTCGTTTTATGGAAACGAGGAAAAGAGTCGCTACTATTGAGGAATATGTAATTTCTATGCAGGCAGCCGTCTGCGAAGAGCCGTACGCCGAAGAGGAATACGTAGCCCCCGTAGAGGAATTCGTTGCGGAAGAGCCGGTTGAACTCGCTCCGGTCGCCGTGACCGAGGAAGTTCCCGCGGCAGACGCAGAGAAGAAACTCCGCGCCCCCGCCAAACCTTTCGATCTCAAGATCGTCACGGCGGACGAGATCACGCAGGACAGGTATAACGAACTCAAGAACTACGCGATGCAGTACAAGAAACTCAAATCGAGGGTTTCCAAGAAGTTTGACAGTCTGAACAAAGGTAGGGTGCAGTTCGTCAAATTCGGTCTTGCCGGCAGAACGCTGAAGGTTTACCTCAATCTGAAACTTGACGAGGTCGAACCGAAGTACCACTGTAAAGATCAATCCTTCAAAAAGCCTTACGTACAGGTGCCTGTGCTTATCCGCGTAAAATCGGGCAGGGCGGTAAAATACGCCAAGAAACTTATGGATCAATGCGCCGAATCGCTTGAATTCCAGAAGAACCCGAAATACGCCCCGCAGGATTACATAGCCGAAATGGAAGAGATCTACAAGGCAAATCAGGAAAAGGGCGGCGCGGCAGACGAGGAAGAAGTAGCCGTGACCGA
>JAFTDZ010000074.1 GCA_017453885.1 Clostridia bacterium | reverse complement strand
CGTGACTGCCGATTACGTTGGCGAAGAATGGGGTATTGAAGAAGGCGACGAACATCGCGCTTGGAAAGTTACCATTCGCAACGACATCAAATGGGATGACGGTACCGCGATCAACGCCGTTGATTTTGTGGAAAGCACGAGGAGGCTTCTCGATCCTAAAGCGCAGAACTCCCGCGCGGACGACTATACCTATGCAGGTAATTTCGTTATGCACAATGCGGAAAATTATGTAAAACAAGGTTCCACCGTTGTAGAAGATAACTCTGCTACCGAAAAACTCGGTATGGAAGATTTGACGAAAGGCGCTGACGGAAAGTACACTTACAATGGTGTATTTGCAAAATTCGGTCTTAATGTCAGCAATTCCTGGTGCGGAGGTAAAACCCTTAAGTATTATTCTTCATATCTTGATGCAACTGCGTGGACCGCGCTTGACGCAATGATCGATGCAGACGGATATGTGGATATTACAGATGAAACCATCGCGTTACTCACTCAGGCTATTTCTACTTCCGCTTGGAATGAGAATGCAGATAATCTGCCCTGTTATCTTTATTATGAAGCAACGTATCCTGAAATTGAATTCGATAAAGTCGGTATCAAAGCGTTAAGCGATAACGAACTCGTATTCATTCTCGATCAGGAACTCAAAGGTTTCTACCTTAAGTACAATCTTACCAGCAGTTGGCTTGTACCTATTCAGTTATACGATAGCCTCGGAAAAACCGTTGACGGTGTTTATACCAACAGTTACGGAACAACCGTTGCGACAACAAGGTCTTACGGCACGTATAAATTGACGTATTTCCAGAAAGATAAATCTTTCAAACTCGAAAAGAACGCGTATTATTTCGAGTATAACGATGAAGAGAATAAAAACCTTTGGCAGACTACCAACATAAACGTTATAAGGGTAGCCTCGCCGTCCACTCGTTTGCAGATGTTCCTTAACGGTCAACTCGATTCTTACGGACTCACCGCCAACGATATGGATGATTATTCGATGAGCGATCATACTTATTACACGACCGAGGCTTCTACATTCTTTATCGCTTTGAATCCCGATTTAGAGGCTCTTCAGACAGAACAGGCAAAGACTGCCGGCACAAACAAAACCATTCTTACGGTTAAACAATTCCGTCAGGCACTTTCGTTTGCCATGAACAGGCGTGAGTTCGCTCTTGCCACTTCACCTGTAAACAATGCAGCGTATGCCGCATTCAGCAGTTTGATTATTGCCGACCCCGAAAACGGTATTGCTTATCGTACTACGGAAGAGGCTAAAGACGCTATGCTCGCATTCTGGGGTCTTACCGATCAGGTCGGCGCGGACAAACTCTACGCTACGAAGGACGACGCAATCGACGCTATAACCGGTTACGATCTCGCCGGCGCGAAGAAACTCTTTGACGAAGCGTACGATATCGCTATTGCCGAAGGTCTTATGACCGCGAACGACGTAGTTGAAATAAAAGTAGGAACTCCTAACCTCACTTCCGTATTCTATAACAACGGTTACGATTATATCGTGAATAATTATACCGAAGCGGTCAAGGGTACTAAACTTGAAGGCAAACTCAAATTCACGCGTGACGGCACTCTCGGTAACGGATTTGGCGATGCGTTGAGATCGAATCAGGTTGATATGTTGTTCGGCGTCGGTTTCACTGGCAGCGCGCTCGATCCGTACGGACTCGTTACCGTATATTCTGGTGCAGAGGAGAGTTTGCGTTACGATCCGAGTTGGAAAACCGGTGAAGTTGAACTTGCAATCGAACTCGAAGGTCTTGAAGAAGGCGTAGAAGGTAAAGTCGTTTATACCGCGTCCATAGGTGATTGGACGAACGCTCTTTCCAATTCTAAGATCAAAGTTTCCAAAATAGTTGACGATAAACCCGTTCAGGTCGAAGTTACGATCGATTCCGAAAATTATTCGGTAAAGACGCCTGTTCTTGCCGCAATTGAAAAGGCTGTTCTTGAACAATACGATATGATACCGCTTATCGATAACAGTAGCGCCGCTCTTAAAGGTATGAAGATAAATTATTATACCGAAGAATATGTTTACGGCGTAGGTCGCGGCGGCCTCAAGTATTACACCTATAACTACAACGACAGTGAATGGGCGAAATTCGTTTCCGACAACGGCGGTACGCTCAATTACAAATAAGATTCTGTAATCTTTAACTTAACTTGCGGGGGCAGGGTAAATAATACGCTGCCCCTTTGCAAATATCAGAATGAATTTACGTTGATTGTTTTTTTCAGTCGGCGTATATTTCATTAAATTAAGGAGTTACTTCATGTTTAAGTACGTACTTAAAAGAATAGGCCTGTTAATACTTACGTTTATGATAATAATATCAGCGTGTTTTATATTGATCAGGCTGTTGCCCGTGACCGAGGCCGCTCAATTCGGGCAAGATCAACAACTTATTGAAAACAGGCGAGAATTACTTGGATATAATAAGCCTTATATCGAACAGTATTTTCTTTTCCTGAAAAGAACGTTGCTTGGCGGCGATTGGGGACTTTCGGAAAAATTATATTTCGGACAAGAAGTATGGGGCGTATTCGTTGAAAAATTACCGCCTACTATTCTTGTTAATTTCTATTCGATGTTGTTGAGTGTTCCTATAGGTTTACTCCTCGGTATTTATGCTGCTCTTCGTAAAAACAGGTGGCAGGATCATTCGATCAGCACCATCGTTATGATTTTTGTTTCCGTACCGAGTTACATATACGCTTTTCTTGTTCAATATTTATTGTGTTATAAATTAAAATTGTTTCCGTTACAAACGAATGAAGGAACGGAATATTTTTCGTGGGGAATGTTCGTTTCGATGTTGCCCGCCGTTCTTTCGTTGTCTTTCGGAACGATAGCGGGTTTGACCCGATATACCCGCGCGGAACTTACCGAAGTGCTTACAAGCGAGTTTTTACTTCTTGCAAGAACAAAAGGCTTAACAAAAAGACAGGCTATAATGCGGCACGCTCTCCGAAATGCTATGGTGCCTATTTTCCCGATGATAATAGGCGAATTTGTAGGCATACTTTCCGGTTCATTGATCATAGAAGAAATTTTCGGAATACCGGGCGTAGGCGCTTTGTATATAAATTCGATAAACGGTCTGGATTATAATTTCTTTATGCTTCTCTCGGCATTTTACACTTTGATCGGTCTGGTCGCCGGAATTGTTGTCGATATAAGTTACGGATTTATCGATCCGAGAATAAGAATGGGAGCGAGATAATTATGGACGATATAAAAAATAAATTAACGGATTCTCAATTTGAATTTGTATCAAACGTGGATATCTCGCACGACAAAAAGTTTGAAACTAAACCGGTAGGTTATTTTCGGGACGCTTTCAGACGCTTTTGTAAAAATAAAAGTTCCGTTGCCGCTGCCGTAATAATTCTTATTTTGGTTTTATACGCCATAATAGTTCCTCTTTTTATGGAGAATGACTATACAAAGAGTTTGACAGACACGGAATACTTGCAATATACAAAACTTTTGCCTAAAAGTAAATTGTTTTCCTGGGCAGGTTGGGATGGTTGCGAGGAAAAAACCATCAATGAAAACGTCTATAATATGTATCGGGCGATAGGTGTCGAAACGGGATATGATCCCATAAAAAAAGTAGTTGATTCGTGGAGAGAAAACGGTTCGTTATATTATAAAATAAAAATCGATTCTTACTATGCTCTCGGAATGTTATATAAATCATTGACGTACGACGAGTACGAAAAGATTCAGGCATGGCAGAACGAGCACGATATTCAGGTGATTTTTCCTGCGGTCAACACATCTTCGTTTACAATACAATCAAATAAAGAAAATGCGAATATTTGGTATGAAATAAAAAATAACGGGGCGCCTAAACTCGATGCTGACGGAAATATCGTTCCTCTTTACTTGCAAACGGGAAACGACGGCGGATATCACAGCAAAAGAGTTGCCGATGACGACGGAACGTTCAGATATGCAAAAATTGGCGGTACTATAGACGCCATGTCTTACAATGTTCGCGTAAGCAAATATAATTATTTTATTTATAAATACGGTCGCGAACCATATTTTGTTTTCGGCACTAACGCAAAGGGGCAGGATATATTCACTCGCCTCGCCGCGGCAGCGCAATTCAGTTTTATGCTTGCATTGTTCGTATCGCTTATCAATCTTACGATCGGTGCGATTTACGGGGCGATAGAGGGGTACTTTGGCGGTTTGCCGGATTTAATTATGGAGAGAGTAACCGATATTCTTTCAGGTATTCCCTTCGTGGTTGTTACAACGTTGTTCCAGTTACACCTTGCAAATAAAGTCGGGCCGATTGTTTCGCTACTGTTCGCTTTTGTAACTACAGGGTGGATCGGTATGGCCGGAACCGTCAGAATGCAGTTTTACAGGTACAAGAATCAGGAATACGTTCTCGCCGCGAGGACGCTCGGCGCGAAGAATGCGAGGATAATGTTCAAACATATTTTCCCGAATAGCCTTGGCACTATAGTTACAAGTTGCGTTTTGGTTATACCGGGCGTAATATTCAGCGAATCATCGCTGACTTATTTGGGAATAGTCAATCTTGAGTCAAGCACGATGACAAGTGTCGGTACAATGCTGGCAAACGGCCGCGAGTTTTTATCGACGTATCCGCATATTATCTTGTTCCCTGCCTTGTTTATTGCATTGCTTGAAATAAGTTTCAACCTGTTCGGTAACGGATTGAGAGACGCGTTTAACCCGTCACTCAGAGGCACGGAGGATTGATCATGGAAAAGAAGATAGAAGTTAAAAACCTGATAATATCTTTCCGTACTCAAGGCGGTAAAGTTCAGGCGGTAAGGAACGTTTCATTCGATTTATTAAAAGGCGAAACGCTTGCGATCGTCGGTGAATCCGGTAGCGGAAAATCTGTTACGAACAGGGCAATAATGGGTATTTCCGCCGGTAATGCCATCATAGAAGGCGGTGAGATAATTTACGAAGGGCAGGATCTTTTGAAAATTTCGGAAGACGATTTTCACAAACTTCGCGGCGATAAAATAGCCATGATCTTTCAGGATCCCATGTCGAGTCTTAACCCGATAATGCGCGTCGGCAAGCAGTTGACCGAAGCGATGCTTCTTAAAGCAAAATCCGGTAGTCGCAGAGCGAGAAACGAGTTCAATAAAAAACTTAAACTCCTCAACGAAAATATGGACGAAGCCTGTGCCGGCGATGCGGAGAAGATAAAATCAAACGATGAAAAGTGTAAAACGTTTGATAATTTCTGCATAAGCAGCACGAAACTCGAAAGCGCGTACAACGAAATTTACCGCCATGCCGTAGAGTTGAAGGTCGATATAGACGATCTTATCATGCTTACCGAAAAAGGACGCAAAATAGATGCGGGTTCCAAAATAAAACGTTTTGTAAAGGCGATAGCGGGTACTTATCATCCGGATATAGTTGTTCGCAGCGAAGAACTCGATTCGTATATTTCCGTTCTGAAATCGTTTAACGACAAGGTTATTGACGCCGGCGCGTTAGAGGCGCTTAAGGGCATTTCGGTATATATAGACAAAGCGACGCAGAAGCGGAAACCGAATTATTTTACGCTCGGTTTTTATATGATGAAAAACAAAGACGCCGATGTGGACGATATTCCGCTCGACGAACTTACCGAGATGACAAGGGCATATCTCGATAAGGAGTTTATGCTTGACTTTATCGCCACGGGCTCCAAGGCTCTTGAAAACAGCAGGGAAAAATCTCTGCGAAAGAAAAGGGAACTTCTCGTTTCCCTGCAGGAATGCCTCGCTTACTTCCGCGGCGATACGATAGACAAAAAGACGGCTTACGCGCTCGTTTCATCTGCCGGAAAGCAGTTGAAAAACGCAATAGATCGCCTTGAGATTTATAAAAACAGTACGGAATACACTTTCTCGTCGAGTATTGAATCGGCATTGAAAAAATATTTTGACGGCGTGAAGCATAATCCTAAAGCGCAAAAAGTTTTCGATCGGCAGACCGCAAAGTATAATGCACTTGTAGAAAAAGGCAAAACTCCCGATTGGAAGGTTGTTCCCGCGATGCTTGCCGATCTCGATCTTGCAAAAAACAACATAATTAAGATAATTGAGAATCTTATAGAAAGCATAAATAAAAATCTTACCGAGGAATTCGATTCGCAAACGGCGATGGTAAGCCTTATCGATTGGTTCAAGGAAAGAGCGTCGATGGTAGTTTATAAAGTCACTCGCAAGACGGCGAAAGCGAAAGCGCTTAAACTTCTTGAAGAAGTTGGCATTCCCGAACCGACAGTAAGATATAATCAATATCCGTTTGAGTTTTCGGGCGGTATGCGGCAGAGGATAGTTATAGCAATAGCACTTGCCGCCAATCCGGACGTGCTTATTTGCGATGAACCGACCACCGCTCTCGACGTTACGATACAGTCTCAAATACTCGAACTTATCAACAAACTTAAAAAAGAAAGAAATCTTTCCGTTATATTTATCACGCACGACCTCGGCGTCGTCGCCAATATGGCGGATAAGATAGCGGTAATGTACGCGGGCAAAATAGTTGAGTACGGTACTGCCGACGATATTTTTTACGACGCAAGGCATCCTTACACCTGGGCGCTTCTGTCGTCCATGCCGGATCTCGAAACGTCTGAAAAACTCGACGCCATTCCCGGCACTCCGCCCAATATGATCTATCCTCCCAAAGGCGACGCTTTTGCCGAGAGGAACAAGTATGCCTTAAAGATAGATTACGAACTCGAACCTCCGCAGTTTTACGTTTCGGATACGCACTGGGCTGCAACGTGGCTTCTCGATCCGCGCGCGCCCAAGGTTGAGCGGCCGAAGATAATCAGCGAGAGAATCGAAAGAATGAAAAAACTGTGGGGTGAGCAGGATGGAGAATAAAAAAGATTTTTCCTCGGCGGAAACTTTATTGCGCGTAGAGCATCTTTGTCAATATTTCAAGATGGGCAAAGGCGAACTCAAAGCGGTTGACGACGTAAATTTCGATATAAAGAAAGGCGAAGTTTTCGGTCTTGTCGGTGAGAGCGGCTGCGGTAAAACCACCACGGGGCGTTCCATTATAGGGCTTTATAACATCACGTCGGGCAAAGTTTATTTCAAGGATAAACTTATTTGTCTCGGAACATCCGGTTATTCCGCAAGGATAAAAGAAGAGAGAAAAAAGGTTGCCGCGGAAATAAAAGAGTTGAAAAAGGAATTATCGGCCGATCCTTCTCGCCGTGAAGATGTCGATAAGGCAATAAAGGAAAAAGAAGACGCGCTTGCCGAATTTACGGCGAAAGAAAAGGATGAACTCTACAAGGCATTAGCGGAACGTCAGCACGCCGAAAGAGAATATGTTTTCAGCGAAATGCAAAAGGTGGAGGATAAATTCGCCCCGCTTTTGGAAGAGGCGAGAAATTCGGGCGACGAAAAAAAATATGCGGAACTGAAAAAACAATACGCGCACGATTTACGCGTCGCTTCAAAGAAAAGGCTTTCCACGCAGATTCAGATGATCTTTCAGGATCCTATCGCTTCGCTCGATCCGCGTATGACCGTCAGAGAAATAATTTCCGAAGGTCTTGTAATAAACGGCGTAAAGGATAAAAAGTATATTGAAGAAAAGGTTTACGAAGTTCTTGAAACGGTCGGCCTCGTCAGAGAACACGCCGGAAGGTATCCGCACGAATTTTCCGGCGGGCAACGCCAACGTATCGGAATAGCGAGGGCTGTAATAATGCAGCCTGAAATGATCATTGCGGACGAACCTATTTCCGCTCTCGATGTTTCCATACAAGCGCAGGTCATCAACCTGCTCAACGATCTTCGCGATAAATTCGGCCTCACTATTCTGTTCATAGCGCACGACCTTTCCGTCGTCAAATATTTTTCCGATAGAATCGGCGTTATGTATTTCGGGAAGATGGTCGAACTTGCCTCATCGGACGAATTATTTGCGCATCCGCTTCATCCGTATACAAAATCGCTTTTGTCCGCTATTCCGCTACCCGATCCGCACTACGAAAAGAAGCGCGTCAGGATGATTTACAATCCCATGGCGGAACACGATTACTCGGAAGATAAACCCTCTATGCGGGAAGTATCGCCGAAGCATTTCGTTTACTGTAACGATAAAGAATTCGAGAATTATCGAAAGATATTGAGCGAACAGACTTCATTATGAAACAATTTTCGTATTGGCTGAAACTCACGGTTATGTTGCTTATCGGTATGATCATAGCCTTGATCGTTGTCGTTATGCGAAAAGTGTGGAGCGATACCGATATCCGTACCGTATATAGAGATTTGAGCGATGCTTTTACCGTTCCCGGAGCGCTGCTGATCTTGTTATCCGGCTTGATATTCGTATCTAACGGCGGCGCTTTTTACGGTTTCTCTTTCGCGATGTTGAAATTCTTTAACGTCTTTCGTTCTAACGCGAACAGAAACAGAGAGGGATACAAGGAATATTGCGAGAGAAAAAGAGAAAAAAGGGTAGCTGGATATTCGTATATTTTCTTTGCCGGCGTAATTCTTCTTATTCCCGGCATCGTGTTTCTCGTTTTATATATAATATAAAAATTTTCAAATAAAGGTTATATTTCAGGGTTAACATACCATATCGATAGCAACCGAAAAGGCGTATCGCCTTCAAAATCACTATTGACGATGTATGTTGACCCTGAAAGCCTTTCTTGTTGCGCAAAAAATAATTGCTTTTGTATTTCATTTATATTATAATTATATTGCATCGGAGGTATAAATGAAAGAACTCGATTATGTAAATACAAAAATCGGCTCGTTTAACGAGCCGCGTTTTTCAAACGGAAATATTTATCCTATAACTTCGCGCCCGTTCGGTACGGCGAATTTTACCGTTCAGACGAACGGCGGCAACAACTGGTTTTACGATCCTACCTCGCATTCGTTCGAGGGGATACGCCTCACGCATCAACCCAGCCCGTGGGTAGGCGATTACGGGCATATGCTGTTTCTTCCGTTTTCGGGCGCGCTCGAAAAGGACCGCAACTGCCGTTGGAGCAGTTACCGCCCGCAGAACGCCGTAATAAAACCCCATATAACGCAGGTTTTTCTGCAAAGATACAGGGTGACGGCAAGCGTCGTTCCCACGGTCAGGGGCGGTATAATTCGCGTGGAAAATCACAAAAACGATAAGGAAACAGGTTTTGCCGTCATGCCGTTCGGCGCGTCCGCTTTCAATGTTGAAGAAAATATCGTTACCGGCTATACCGACGCGCAATCCGTTTGGAATTTCGCCCGCGTAAGGGAGTATTTTTATATGGAATTTTCCGAAACCTTCAGGGCGGAAAGCATCGAAAACGGTGGTTTTGCGGCGTTTTTCAAGGGCAGAACGATCGAAGTCAAAATCGCGGCGAGTTTCGTTTCCGTAGAGCAGGCGAAGATAAATTTCGATCGCGAACTCGCAGGCGAAACGTTTGACGGCGCTCTGACAAAAGCCGAGGCGGAATGGCAGAATTATCTCGGCAGGATCAAGGTATCGGGCGACGAGGAGCGAAAAAAAACTTTCTACTCTTGTTTTTACAGGGCGCTTCTTTATCCGAGGGTTTTTCACGAATACGACGAAAAAGGTTTGCCCGTTCACTTCAATGCGGATACGCAAAAGATCGAAAAAGGCGTGTTTTACACGGATAACGGCTTTTGGGATACGTTCAGAACGGAATATCCGTTTCTCTCTGTAATCGCGCCGGAACTCGTCCGCGAGATGGTGGAAGGGTTCATAAATTACAGCGACGAAACGGGCTGGTTGCCCAAATGGTTGAGCCCCGGAGAAATAGGTCTTATGCCGGGCACGCTTATCGAAGCGGTCATAGCGGATGCCTGCGTAAAGGGTATCGTTACGGGCGATCTTATGCGCCGCGCGTATAAGGCGATGCTGAAGAACGCTTACGAAAAGAGCGAAGATCCTCGCCACGGCAGGCAGGGGATAACCGACTACATAAAATACGGTTACGTTCCCATGAATTACAAAGAGAGCGTAAACCATACGTGTGATTGCGCGTACGGCGATTATTGCATTTCGGTGGTCGCCAGTCTTAACGGTGATAAAGAACAGGCTGAAAAACTACTTTCGAGAAGTAAAAGTTACGCAAATTTATTCGATAATAAAACCCATTTTCTTCGCGCGAGGGACGAGCGCGGCAATTTTCGCGAACCTTTCGATCCCTATATCTGGGGAGGCGATAATTGCGAAGGGAGCAGTTGGCAGAACAGTTTCGCCGTCTATCACGATATAAACGGGCTTGCCGATCTTTACGGCGGAAAGGAAAAACTGTCCGCCCGTCTTGACGAATTGTTTTCCGCCGATCCCGTCTATGAAGTTGACGGTTACGCGCAGGAAATTCACGAGATGAGCGAGATGGCGTGTGCGGATTTCGGTCAATGCGCTATATCCAATCAACCGAGTTTTCATATTCCTTGGATATATTCGTATATCGGCGAGCGGGATAAAACCGAAAAATGGGTGAAAAAACTCGCTTCGGAAGCGTTTTCTTCTTCACTTGATGGTTTCCCGGGGGACGAGGATAACGGAACGACTGCTTGTTGGTATATTTTCGCCTGCCTCGGCTTTTATCCGCTTTGCCCGGGTTCGGGTGAATACGTCTGTTCTTCCCCGCTGTTCGACAGCATTGAAATAAACGGTAAAAAAATACGCCGCTATAACGGCAATACCGTAAAACACGGCGAAATTACGGGTGAATAAAATGGCTTACTTACTTAAAGAAAACGTCTGCGGAACCGATGCGGAATATCGCACGGAACTTGAAATAACCGAAAAGAGCGGAATTATCACGTTTCGTTTCAAAGCGGAACATTCGGCTTTGTTTTGCGCGCGGCGCGGTTACAATAAAGAGCATTACCTCGGCGACGCGTGCGAGGTTTTTATCGGAAATTCCATTGACCGCAAAACCTATTACGAGATCGAAGTAAGTCCTCTGAACGATCTTTTCCTTGCAAAAATAACGTATAACGGAGAGGATGAAAGCGGCGCTCCCGATCTTACGGTGGATTTCGTTCCCGAAGAAAAATGTTTCGTTAAAAGCAGCGTTACCCAAATAAAAGGCGGTTATGTTGCCGAAATTTCGTTTGAAAAAAACAAAATAATCACGGGCGAAGGTGAGATATTTTTCAACGCGTACCGACTTGAAACCGACGGCGGCGAACCCGAAAAATACCTGTTCTCGTTAAATCCCACGCTCTGCGGTAAATTTCACGTCCCCGGGAAGTTCGTCCGTCTTAAAGATTATATCAGAACCGAATAAAAAACTCGGCTCACGGGTTTTATATCCGGTATTTTACCGCAAATTGAGGTCGGCAGATAAACTATGGAATATTTCATTCAGGGAGTAGGACTTTTGGGCGCTGTTTTCGCCTTTATAGCCTTTCAATGCAAAAAGCATTTTTCGATAATGATCGTAAAGACGTGCAGCGCCTTATGTTTTGTTTTGCAGTTCGCGCTGATGAAGGCTTATACGGGGCTTGCGATGAATATTTTCGGCGTAATAGTTCTCGTTACGGATGCGATTCTCGTAGCGAAAAACGTTAAAACGTTACCGTTTGTGATCGCGTCTTCAATTCTTTGCGTGGCGATAGGGGCGTTTTCGTGGGTGAGCGCGGCGAGTTTGCTCGCTATAGCGGGGGAACTTATCGTAACCGTCGCCTGCGGAATAAAAGATCCCGACCGCGTTCGTTACGTTTATTTTTTCGGCAGTTTATGTTGGCTTGTATACGACAGCATTTACTTCACCCTCGGCGGCATCGTAACGGAAGTATTTTCGCTCGTATCCATAATAATCGCAACGGTTTCTCTTATCGTAAAGAACAGGAAAAAAACGCGGGAAGAAATAAAATCGCGACAATAGGCGAATAAATCAGGTAGAAAAACAGGGCTTACGAAAAGTTTTTACATATAAAACTTTCGGTATAAAGAAGAAGCAGAAATAAAAAAGCAACCCATCGACACAGCCGGCGGGTTGCCTTTTCAGTTGAAGTTTTTATTTTAACGCGTCTATATAATCGCAGGCGGCAAGGGCGGCGATCGCTCCGTCCGCCGCGGCGGTGGTTACCTGTCTTATACGTTTTTTACGGCAATCGCCCGCAACGAATATTCCTTTTGAAGCCGTCTTGCACGTTTCGTCAGCGTCGGCGTAACCGCGCTCGTCGAGGGGTATAACGTCTTTGAATTGCTCGTTCTGCGGTATAAGCCCCACGGCGAGGAATACGCCGTCCACCGTCAAAGAGGATATATATCCGTCCGAAACGCGTTTCAACCTCACGCCGTTAAGTTCGCTTTCGCCGAGGTATCCGTCAACCACCGTTCCGAGTATGGCTTCCACGTTCGGCTTTGCGAGGAGTTGTTCAACGAGTTTCGCCTCTCCCGTAAAGAAGTCGAGGTTCTGCACCACGTAAAGTTTTTTTACGAGGTCGGAAAGGAGTATGGCTTCCTGCAGGGCGGAATTGCCCCCGCCTATCACGGCAACCGTCTTTCCCTCGTAAAACGCTCCGTCGCATACGGCGCAGAAGGAAATGCCGTTCCCTACGAACCCTTCTTCTTTCTCCAGTCCCAACAGGCGGTGTTTTGCGCCCGTCGCTATAATTACGGCCTTCGCCTGAAATTCCCCGTCGTCGGTGACCACGGTCTTATATTCGCCGTCGTCGCGCAATCCGGTAACTTCGGCAAATTCCGTTTCGGCTTCCTGCGCGAGGACCTGATCTACCATTTTTTCGGCAAATTCGTTGCCGGAAAGAACGGTGAAACCGGGTATGTTTTCCACCTTGGGCGAAAAAGTTATCTGTCCGCCGAAAGTCGATTTTTCTATAACGAGTACGCTTTTATTTGCCCTTCTTGCATAAAGAGCGGCGGTAAGCCCCGCGGGGCCTCCGCCGACTATTATAATATCGTATATCATATCCTTATTTTCCGAGATATTTTTTGATGTCCGAAACGCCCGCGTACTTTTCAAATCCGTTTTCGGTGAAAACTACGAGCGTGGGCGCTTGCTTCACTCCGAATTTATTTACAAGTTCAACGTTTTCGTTCGCAAGCAACTTGTCGTACTTATAGCCCGCCTTGTCGAGCGTGGCGCACGCTATCTTGCAGTTGGGGCAGGTCGCCGTGGTGAAGAGGAGAGCGTTCTTAGCGGTATCGTCGCTTATCGTCGTTTCCGCGGGTTCCGAATTGTCGCACGGGCAATCGGATATGGGGCCGACGTGGGTGAGGTGCGAGCGGTTTATATCGTAAACCTTTCTGTCCTTATATTCCTGCGCCTTGCCGTCGTTCCAGTTCTGAACGGGGCGGTAGTAACCGGTTATGCGGCTGTAAACCTCTGTCTTTTCACCGCATTCGGGGCATACCTTGTGTTCGCCGGCGATATAGCCGTGATTTTTGCATACCGAATATGTGGGCGAGAGGGTGTAGTAAGGCAGTTTGTAGTTTTCGGCTATCTTTCTCACGAGCGTCGCCGCGGCTTTCCAGTCGGGCAGTTTTTCGCCGAGGAAAGCGTGGAATACCGTTCCGGAAGTGTAAAGCGTCTGCAATTCGTCCTGAATGTCGAGCGCGGAGAATATATCTTCCGTGTAACCGACGGGCAGGTGGGAACTGTTCGTGTAGTAAGGCGTATCGTCGCAACTCTTCGCCGCGGTGATAATGTCCGGGTATCTCTTTACGTCGTGTTTGGCAAGGCGGTATGCGGTGGATTCCGCAGGCGTCGCCTCGAGGTTATACAGGTCGCCGTAAGTTTCCTGATAATCGGAAAGGCGGCTTCTCATATGGTTGAGCACTTCGATGGTGAAGTCCTGTGTTTCCTTATGCGTCATATCCTTGCGGAGCCATTTGGCGTTTAATCCCGCTTCGTTCATACCGACGAGGCCGATGGTCGAGAAGTGATTGTTGAAAGTTCCGAGGTAGCGTTTGGTGTAGGGGTAAAGCCCCGCGTCGAGGAGTTCGGTTATTACCGTTCTCTTTACTTTGAGCGAACGCGCCGCTATATCCATCATCTTGTCAAGGCGGCGGAAGAATTCTTCCTTCGTTTCCGAAAGATAGGCTATCCTCGGCATATTTATCGTTACCACGCCTACCGAACCCGTACTTTCTCCGCTTCCGAAGAAGCCGCCGGATTTCTTGCGCAGTTCTCTCAAATCGAGGCGAAGGCGGCAGCACATACTGCGAACGTCGCTCGGTTCCATATCGCTGTTTATATAGTTGGAGAAATACGGCGTGCCGTATTTTGCCGTCATCTCAAACAGCAAACGGTTGTTTTCCGTATCCGACCAGTCGAAATCCCTCGTTATGGAATAGGTCGGAATGGGGTACTGGAAGCCCCTTCCGTTGGCGTCGCCCTCTATCATTATCTCGATGAACGCCTTGTTCACCATCGCCATTTCTTTCTGGCAGTCTTTATATTTGAAGTCAAGTTCCTTGCCGCCCACTATGCAGTTGAGTTCGGCGAGGTCGTTCGGAACAGTCCAGTCGAGCGTTATGTTGGTAAACGGCGATTGCGTGCCCCAACGGCTGGGCGTGTTTACGCCGTAAATGAAGGACTGTATGCATTGTTTTACTTCTTTATAGGAAAGGTTATCCACTCTCACGAACGGCGCGAGATAAGTGTCGAACGACGAAAAAGCCTGCGCGCCCGCCCATTCGTTCTGCATTATTCCGAGGAAGTTTACCATCTGGTTGCAGAGGGTGGAGAGGTGAGAGGCGGGTGAAGAAGTTATCTTTCCCACAACGCCGCCTAATCCTTCCTGAATAAGTTGTTTCAGCGACCAGCCCGCGCAGTAACCGGTGAGCATGGAAAGGTCGTGAATGTGTATATCGGCGTTCCTGTGGGCGTTGGCTATTTCCTCGTCGTAAACTTCGGAAAGCCAGTAGTTCGCGGTTATGGCGCCGGAATTGCTTAAGATAAGTCCGCCTACGGAATAGGTGACGGTGGAGTTTTCCTTTACGCGCCAGTCGTTGATGTGCAGATAGTTATCCACTATCTTTTTGTAATCGAGAAGGGTACCGCCCACGTTGCGGAGTTTTTCCCTCTGTTTACGGTAAAGGATGTACGCTTTGGAAACCTCGTCGTATCCGGCTTTGATAAGCACGGATTCAACGCTGTCCTGTATATTTTCAACGGTAATAACGCCGTCTTTGATCTTGGGTTGAAAATCTGCGGTGACTTTGAGCGCGAGGAAATCTATCACCTCGTCAAGGTAATCCGTCTTGCACGCGTCAAAGGCGCTGACCATTGCTTTTTTAATTTTGCTCAAATCGAAATCGACGGTTTTCCCGTCACGTTTCAAAACTCTATACATAAAAAAATCTCCTGAAAAATGAAAGTGGATTTATTGTAACACAATAAAATCCGCTTGTCAACTGAAAATACACAAGATATTGTGTGAACGGTGTGAAATATTTACTATATATAGTAAATCATATACCGCGCAAATAAGTGTTTTTTATATGTTTACTTGCTGAAATTCGCATACTTTCCATCGTTTCTTTATCGACGGAATTAAGCCCCCCGCATATCAGATTCCCCGAATCCACAAAATTTTGCAGGAAGTATTTCGGCGCTCCTTTTATCCACTTTGCGATAGCCTCTATATCCTCTGCGGTATGGAACTCCTTCACCACGGTGGTGCGGAATTCGAAGTCTATGCCGCACCCTGTCAAAAACTCTATACTCTCCTTTACCGGGGCGAGGTCGAAGTCCTTTACGCCTATCGTTTCTGCGTACTTTTCGGGGCGGTTTTTCACGTCCATCGCAACGTAATCGCAAAGCCCGCCGTTTACTATCTCTTTTAGCCTGTCGGGGAAACTTCCGTTCGTATCGACCTTTACGGAAAAACCGAGCGCCTTTATCTCCCTTATGAAGTCGGCTATATCCGGTTGGAGCAGGGGCTCGCCGCCGGTCACGCACACCCCGTCGAGAAGTCCTTTTCTCTTTTCGAGGAAGGAGAGTATTTCGCCCGCTTCCATAGCGGAATTTTTATCTATTTCCGTAACGAGAAGCGCGTTGTGGCAGAACGGGCAGCGGAAGTTGCACCCGCCCGTAAAAATCGTGCAGGCAACCTTGCCCGGGTAATCTAAAAGCGTCATTTTCTGAAAGCCGGAAATAAACATAGGGCAATCTCCTTATATTCCTATAACAAATCATTTGACAGCTATACAAACCTTTATTATTATAGCAGAAGTCGCCGGTATTTACAAGGGTTTGAAAGTTTTTGCGCTAAAAATTTTTTTCGGCTCAAATATCTTGAAAGACCGCGCCCGATATGTTATAATATGTTTGTAAAAAGAGGAAGAATTATGAAAGACGATATATTGTTACCCGAAGATTATACCGATCCGCAATGCCCGTTCTGTACGGACGCATATAAAAACCAACCGCCCGTAAAGAGCATACCCGTCGGAAGGATACTCGATAAGGCGGACGAATACTTTTCCCGCAACGATTACGCCGGCGCGGAACGCCATTTCCTGTTTTGGCTCGAGGAAGCGAAGGAGGGCAACGACGACCGCGGAGCCTTCGCCCTGCGCAACGAACTTATGGGGCTTTACCGCAAGACGGGGAAAAGGGAAAAGGCTCTCGAAAACCTTTCCGAAACGCTCGGATTGATAAAAAAGATGGGCATCGAAGATACGGTTTCCGCCGGCACGGCGTTCGTCAACGCGGCAACCGTTTACAAGGCGTTCTCCATGTCCGAAAAAGCCGTTCCTCTGTTTGAAAAGGCGCGGGAGATATACGAGCGGGAACTTAAAGAGGGCGACGGAAGGCTCGGCGGGCTGTATAACAATACGGCGCTCGCCCTCGTCGATCTGAAAAGGTATTCCGCCGCGCGCGAAATTTACGGAAAGGCCCTTAAGGTGATGGAAAAGGCGGAACACGGAGAACTCGAACGGGCGATAACCTGCCTGAACCTCGCCAACCTCGCAGAGGCGGAGCGCGGGCTCGAGGACGCCGCGGAAGAAATTGCCGAACTCGTAGGCAGGGCGGAAAAACTTCTCGATACGCCTTCCCTTCCGCGGAACGGTTATTACGCGTTCGTGTGCGAAAAATGCGCGCCGACCTTCGGTTATTACGGTTATTTCGCGTTCGAGGCGGAACTGAAACGCCGCGCGGGGGAGATATATGAAAGGCCTTGAAATATGCCGCCGTTTCTACGAGGAATACGGCGCGCCGATGATAGACGAAAATTTCCCCGAAATAAAGGGAAAAATCGCCGTGGGGCTGTTCGGCGGCGGCTCCGAATGTTACGGCTTTGACGACGAGATCTCCCGCGATCACGACTTCGATGCTGGTTTTTGCATAATGCTGCCGGACGAAAACGAGGCGGACAGGCGAACGGCGTTCCTTCTCGAACGCGCTTATTCCAAATTGCCGGATACCTTTATGGGGCTGAAGAAGAGCAAAGTCAACCCAGCGGGCGGCTCCCGCAGAGGGGTTATCAGAACTGCGGATTTTTTCACGGAAAAAGTTGGCAGGGCGGACGGACTTCTGTCCGGCGACGAATGGTTTTCCGTGCCCGAAAGTTTTCTCGCGGAAGCCGTGAACGGAGAAGTTTTCTTCGACGGCTCCGGCGTTTTCACCCAAACGAGGGAATACCTCTCGTCCTATCCTGAAAGCGTAAGGCTCAAAAAACTCGCGGGCAATCTTCTTCTCGCGGGGCAGGCGGGGCAATATAATTACGAGCGTTGCGTTAAAAGAGGCGATACCGCCGCCGCGCAACTCTCCGCTATCGAGTTTGCCGACCGCGCCGTAAACTGCCTGTTTTTACTCGCGCGCCGCTACAGACCTTATTATAAATGGGCGTTCCGCGCCCTCGCGGAGATCGTTCCCCCAGAAGTTTCGGATAATATCGAATTTATCATTTCCTCACCGAACGACGGGGCAGTCGTATCCCGCAAAAAAGGTGCGGCGAACGCGGTCTGCCTGTATATAACGGAAGAACTCGAAAGGCAAAAACTCGTTTCGGCAGGGGAGAAGGAACTCGAGCGGTTGGCGCACGAAGTGAACGGAAAGATAACCGACGCAGTTCTCCGCAACCGCCACGTTCTCTCCGCCGTTTGACTTCGGCGGACAGATATCGTATAATATAGAAGATGAAAGAAGTTATTTTATATACGGACGGGGCTTGTTCGTATAACCCCGGGCCGGGCGGTTACGCCGCAATACTCAAATACAGAACAGCGGAGCGCGTAATATCCGGCGGAGAGGCGGAAACCACAAACAACAGAATGGAACTCCTCGCCGTGATAGAGGGGCTCAAAGCCCTTAAGGAAGCGTGCAGCGTTACCGTTTACAGCGATTCGGCTTACGTGGTCAACGCCTTTGAAATGGGCTGGCTCAACTCGTGGGTGAAAAACGAGTGGCGGGCGGCGGATAAAAAACCCGTTAAAAACGCCGACTTATGGAAGGCGCTTTACGAACTGTGCGGAAAGCATCTCGTGAGGTTCAACAAAGTAAAGGGCCACGCAGACGACGAACTAAATAACCGTTGCGACAAGTTAGCCCGTAGCGAGGCGGCTAAATTCCCTGCGCCTGAACCCGCTGAACTTCCCGCCGGAACGCCGCAATGATTTCGATTAAAAACTTAAAATAATGAATATAATATATCTGTAAGGACTTTTATTGTTTAAGCGGTAGATTATATGGAAAAAGAAACTGTAAAAAAGGCTGCGGTGATAGGCTTTTCGCTTATAACGGCGGTGTGCACGGCGATATTCGCCGTGGCTGTAATTCGCGGTCTTGATATACGATTTTTGAATAAATACGGAAAGATAATTGAATGGATATCCGTTACGGTGATATGCGTTCTCTCCGCGCTCACGGCGTTTTTCGCCGTGCTCGGGAAGGATTTTTTATACAAAACGGGTTTCGTTTGCCTTGCGTTTCTTTTTTTAAGCACGGGCGTTCTGTTCGCGCTTTATAAAACGGGCTTTCTCGACAGGGTGGACAGCATAGAGGACTTCCGCGAATTCATAGCCTCTTACGGAAAACTTTCGGTAACGCTGTTTTTGATAATGCAGATATTGCAGGTCGTAATCTTACCGATACCGGGCGTGGTCGCTATAGGCGCGGGCGTACTTCTTTTCGGCCCGTTCTGGGGTGCGGTGTTGAGCCTTATAGGCATAGTGATAGGCTCGCTTATCGCGTTCTTTATCGGCAGGGTATTCGGCTATAAAGTTGTAAAATGGAT
>JAFTDZ010000073.1 GCA_017453885.1 Clostridia bacterium | reverse complement strand
CTGCATGATACATTACCCCCCGTTCAACGCCAGAAGGGATAATTCTCTGTTTACGGATATTTTCGAGAAATACGGAGTGAACAAAGTCGTTTACGGGCATCTGCACGGCAAGGACAGCCGCGCCGACAAATATCTTGTAAAAAACGGTATAGAATACTTTCTCACGTCGTGCGATCAGGTGGACAATAAACTCACTTTGATACACGAAGCGCCCTGAATTTCACGTTATTAACCTTTTCAGGAGTTTTATATATGGAAAATCAAACGGAAAAAGAAAGCGGAAGTAAGGTGAAAACCTGCTTCAAAAATCTTCCCAAACGCTATTTTATAGACGCGGTTACGGGAATGGCTCAGGGGCTTTTCGTAACCCTTATCGCAGGCACGATAGTAAAGACGATAGGCAGCCTTATAGGCGATAACGCCGTGGGGCGGATATTCGTTCTTATCGGTCAGGCGGCAAGCGTTCTGATGGGCGCGGGCATTGGCGCGGGGATAGCGAATTATCTGAAGGCTCCGAAACTCGTGGTGTTCTCCGCGATAGTCGCGGGCTTTATGGGCGCCTTTGCCGAACAGATACTCGGCGCCGCGGTTACTTACAATTCCATATCCGTCGGCTTTAACGGTACGATAGCCGCCGTCGCCGGCAGGGTGACGCTCGGCCTTCCCGGTAACCCGATAAGCGCCTACGTTTGTTCGCTTATGGCGGTGGAGATAGGCTCGCTCGTTGCGGGAAAGACAAAACTCGATATATTGTTAGTGCCGTTAACCTGCGTTTTAGCCGCCTTTTTGGGGTGCGTGGTGTCGTTGCCGTTCATATGGCTCGTAAGTTTATTGAGAGAGGGAATAGCGGTGGCTACCGGCGCCGTGCCTTTCGTTATGGGTATAGTTATAGCGGTGGTTATGGGCGTGCTGCTAACGATGCCTACTTCTTCAGCCGCGATATGGGTGACCATTGCAGCGCAGGCGGCATCGGACGACGCGGATATAATCGCCTTGGCGGGCGGCGCGGCGGTAGTAGGTTGCGCTTGCCATATGGTAGGGTTCGCCGTGATGTCCTTCCGTGAAAACGGTTGGGGCGGACTCGTTTCCCAAGGGCTCGGCACGAGTATGCTTCAGATACCTAACATTATGAAAAAACCCGTTCTTATAATTCCGCCGATGATCGCAAGCGCGATATGCGGCCCGCTTTCCACGTGCGTATTCAAGTTGCTGTGCGACGCGTCCGGCGGCGGCATGGGAACGAGCGGTCTCGTAGGCGTGATAGGCGTCATAAATCTTTCCGCGCAACAGAACCCGTGGCTCATGTGGATAGGAATTGCGTTGTTAATGTTTGTTTTACCTGCCGTTTTATGTTTAGCGATGTCCGAATTCATGCGGAAAAAGGGTTGGATAAAGGAAGGCGACCTGAAGATCTGAACGCTGTAATAACTTCAAAGATCTCCGAATACAATATGGTATCGGAGGTCTTTTTATATGGAAAACGGTTTGCAGATACTGTCGCTTGAGGAGAGAAAGAGGCTTACGCTTACCTGCGTGCAGGCGGTGGATTCGTTCACCGAGGAAAAGATAAGGCTGAAAGTAAAGACGGGTTCGCTCGTCGTCACGGGGGAAAAGTTGAAGATAAACGCGTTTTCGGAAAGTACGGGCGCGTTTTCCTGCGAGGGGATAATAAACTCGCTGTCCTTCGCGGAGAAGAAGGAAAACCTCGTAAAGAGGATATTCAGATGATATTTCCTTCGGAAAATCAAATTTTTTATTTTTGGGCGTGTTTTTTTGCGGGAGTTTTTTCTTCCGCATTTTACGCCTTGTTTTCCGTTCCGCGGTATATATTCAAAAATAAAATTGCGGCGTTTTTGTGCGATATAGGCTACTTTTTTTGTTTTACGGGCGTTTATGTTTACGCTTCGGTCAGGTGGAAGTTACCGAATATCAGGCCGTATATGCCCCTTTCCGCAATTATCGGCGCGGCGGTTTCTATCATTATTTTGCGTAATACGCTTGCAAAACCCGCCGTAATGTTGTATAATTTACTTGTAAATAGATTGAGAACTTTTACGGAGAAGATAAATGACCGAAAAAAGAGCGAGAAGGTTGGTGTCCGCGGGCGTAGCGGCGGCGGTGACGCTGCTGGTGTTCCTGCTCGCGGTGATAGTGTTCCAGATGATTTGCCTTCTGCAGGCAAAGAAGGAACTTTCCGACCTGAAAAAAACCGAAAAGGAATACGAACGCGCCATAAACGAAACGCAGGACGAAATAGATCTGTGGCTCGAAGAATGGAAGATAGAGGAAGCGGCCAGAAAATACGGCTACAGAAAGAACGCCGAATAACCTGATATTATGGACGTTACCGCTGTTATAGACGTGGGTTCCAACTCCGTTCGCCTCGGCGTTTTCCGCGCGGGAAAGGCGGAGTATAAAACGCTTATCACTTCCCGCTTGGGCGAGGGCGTTACCTGCGGCAATTTGAATGAAAACGCCGTGAATCGCACAATAAACGCGATCGCGGAACTTAAAGACCATGCCTTTTCCCTCGGGGCGGGCGAACTTTACGCCTTCGCTACGGAAGCGGTGCGCAGGGCGGAAAACGGTGCGGACTTCGTGAAGAAAACTCTCGTAAAAACGGGAGTTTGTATTTATATTGCGAGCGGTGAGGAAGAGGCTTCTCTCGCCGTCGAGGGCGCGCTCGGCGGAAAAGACGGCGCAGTGATAGACCTCGGCGGGGCGAGTACCGAAGTGGCGGTCAGCCGAGGCGGAAAGATCGTTTATTCCCATTCTCTGCCCGTCGGCGCGGTTGTTCTGAAGGACATATGCGGGGCGGACGAGGAGAAATTAACCGCCTATATCGCGAAAAAAACCGCAGAATACGGCAACGGTCCCGCGGCGGAAAAGGTTTATGCGGTGGGCGGAACGGCAACTTCTATAGCGGCGTGCGCGGCGGGGCTTGAAAAATACGAGCCCGAAAAAGTTCACGGAACGAACGTTTCCGTTCTGCAAATAGACGCGCTTGCGGAGAAGTTGAAAAATCTTACCGCGGGCGAGATCGCCGCGTGCTACCCCGTGGACGGGCGCAGGGCGGAGATCATCTTCGGCGGGGCGTTGCTTATGAAGGGCGTTCTTTCATCTATCGGCGCGGGCGGGTTCACGGCGAGCGAGAGCGACAACCTCGAAGGGTTTTACAAT
>JAFTDZ010000072.1 GCA_017453885.1 Clostridia bacterium | reverse complement strand
GTAGCGGTGGAAGAAGATCTCACCGTGACGGATTGCACGGACGGCTGGATAGTTATGAGCAACACCACGGATATGTTCTATAATATAGACGTTTCCGCCTATGCCGGAAAGGAAGTTACTTTCGTGGTCATGCAGGATCAGATAGGCAACAAGTCCGCAGGGAGCCATATGAAGGTGTCGCTGATGTTCAGGAGATGCCTGTTCAACGTGGAATCCACGCGGGATAGATGGATAGAGGAAGAAATTTACTCTATAGTCAAACACGATAATGAAAATACAGAAAACCGATAGATAATTTATGAAACACATTTTTTATAAACCCGAAAACGCGTGGTTCGCCGACGCGATCCCCTTTTACGAAAACGGCAAATTCCATATATTTTATCTGCTCGATTACAGAGATCCCGCAAAATACGGCGAGGGAACGCCCTGGTTCAAAGTGACCACCGAAGATTTCGTCAATTTCGAGGACCGCGGTGAAATGCTTCCGCGGGGCAGTAGCGATGAATACGATATGTACGTTTTTACCGGTTCCGTACTTAAAGATAAAAAGGGTAAATATCACATATGGTACACAGGGCACAACACGCATATGGACGAAGGCAATTACCTTCAGGCTGTTATGCACGCCGTGAGCGACGACCTTGAAAAGTGGACGAAGATACCCGAAGATACCTTCTGCAATCTCACCGACGAATACGAATTCCGCGACTGGCGCGATCCCTTCGTGTGGTACGACGAAGAGGAGAAAATATATAAAATGCTCCTTTCCACCCGCAAAAAAGCGGCTGAAACGAGGCGTAGAGGGACTACCGCGCTCCTCGTATCCGAAGATAACCGCAAGTGGAAACTCGCGGAACCTTTCTGGCAACCCCGCCTTTACTACGCGCACGAATGCCCCGATCTGTTCAGGATAGGCAAATGGTACTATCACATATATTCGGAATTTTCCCACTACCACGTTACGAGGTACGTTATGTCCGAAAGCGAAAACGGCCCGTGGATACAACCCGCCGACGACAAGTTCGACGGCAGGGCTTTCTATGCGGCAAAGACCGTTACCGACGGGGAGCGCCGCTATATTCTCGGCTGGAACCCCACGAAGGAAGGCAACGTTGACAGCGGTTTGTGGCAATGGGGCGGCGCGCTGGTCGTTCACGAGTTATTTCAGCGGAAAGACGGCACTCTCTGCTGCGGAATGCCGTCCGGCGTAAACGAGGCGTTCAAGGAAGAATATGCCGTTTCCTTTACGGATACCGGCGGAAAAATTTACGAAAACGCCTTTACCGTATCTTCGGGAGACGGCGCCGAATGCCTGTACGCTGATGAAAAGCGGGAAGGCGTTTACCGTTTAGACCTCGAATTTTCCTTCAAGGAGGGAACCCGCCGCGTGGGCGTTCTTATCAACGCGGATAGGGAAAAGGACGCGGCTTACGGGTACTTCTTCGAACCCGCGAACAAACGTATGGTTTTTGAACTTTTCCCGAACTTTCCGCAGTATTCCATGAACGCTATCTGCGTGGAGCGCCCGATAGATCTGAAACCCGATACGAAGTATAAAGTTTCCGTGATCATAGACGGAACGATATGCGTCTGTTACGTAAATAACGAATACGCGCTGAATGCCCGCATGTACGACTTTTCCACCGGAATCGTCGGCATTATGGTACAGGGCAACGCAACCTTCGGCGATGTTCGTATTAAAAAATAAAAAAGATAAAGGAGACAAAAAATGAAGAAAAAACTTTTCACCGTAATTCTGGCGGCAATCCTCACGTTGTCGTTCGCAAGTTGCGCGAATATTTCGGACAGTTCTTCCACAACCGAAAGGCCTTCCGAAACCGTAACCGCTTCGTTCGGTATTGTGAACGCCGCCATAACCCTGAACGTCGGCGGGACCGAACAGATCTCGCTCAAAGACGTAGTTTCTCTTTCTTCTGCCGATTTTACCTATTCCTCTTACGATCCCTCGGTTGCAACGGTATCGGAAAGCGGTCTGGTAACGGCTGTTGACGAAGGCGAAACCACAATTCTCGTAAAGGCGGGGGATTTAAGGAAACAGGTAACCGTTACCGTAAGCGACCCGTATAAACTCAACAACGTATCCTACGCTAAACTCAAAGCCCTCGCCGCGATCTCCGGCGGGACCGACGGGATAGGCATTTCGCCCATAGGCGCCGGCGGCGACCTTTCCAACTACGCGTGGCACGGCGGCACGAACGCATCTACCGCAGGTAAGGCGGACTTCGAGGGAACTTCCGAAAACACCGCTGCCGTTGCGAGAACTGCCGTTGCGAACAAAAATTACGCGTCCGTAGATAACGGCGATTACGTAGTCGTTATGTCGGCGATGAACGGAAACAATCTCCCGCAGGACGCGGCGCATTGCGCGGTTTATTACAAGACGGTGGTTTCTCCTCTCGCGAACGCTTTCAGGCTTTGGGGCTGGGCTTCCAAGAGCGACTCGCCCGCGTCACCCGCGTCGGGCAAAGGTTCCTTCCGCGTAGTCGCTTACGCGTTTAACGCGGATTATACCGAATATGAAGAATATCCGCTCGTCGCCGCGGACAAAGGTTCGCTCGAACAGGACGAAAACGGTTGGATAACCTATGATGACGTTGACGATACCCTTAACGGCCACATAGCGAACGCCCCTGCCGACAATATGTTCATATATCACGTAAAGACCGGTTCTTACGACCTTATAGGCAAGGAAATTATACTCACCGTGGAATTTATGGGCGTAGATACTTCCATGCCCGACCGTTTCGGCATCAAACGCCTCGGCTTTATGCTCGACGACGAACCCAACATAGCCCTTACGAGCGCCGCTCAGGTAGAACTGTTCTCCGGCAATACCGCGCAGATAGAAGTTTCCAAGCAGGGCGCCGCGACGAGAGGGACAATGGTATATGCTTCAGATAATTCCGAGGTCGCCACCGTATCCGAAACGGGCTTGATAACCGCCGGGAACGTTGATGAAGAATCCGCCTGCGTTATCACCGTTACGAACACGAACGTTCCTTCCGTGGAACTGAAAGTAAACGTTACCGTAAAACCCATACCCGAAACGTCGTTCAACGTTCCCGCGGGGCTTACGGTATCGAACGGAACCACCGCGGAAATAACGATAACCGACAAAGTTTCCTGCGAGGCGGGCTTCTCTTTCCGCTCTCTTTCGGAAGTTATCGCCACCGTATCCAACGCGGGCGTGGTGACCGGCGTTACTCCCGGCAAAACGTCTGTGCGCGTTACCTGCGGCGAACTGTATAAAGACGTGCCCGTTACCGTTACCGCGACTTCGCTTTACGGTCTGAATCTTAACGACCTCAAAGCGATGGGCAACCTCGGTACGGTCGGCGGTTTCCCCGCTGCGCTCGATTTCACTTGGTCTGGTAAAACCACTGCCGATAATATAAGCGCTGCGAATACCGACGCGAAGATCCACCTCTACGCGAAGGACGGAACAACTCTCAACGACCTCGGCGATCCCTCTCTCGTAAATATGATCTGCAACATAGGCGGAAACGGCACCGCGGGTGTTCAGAACGCGCTTTACTACAAGGCGAACACTCCCGCCGCCGCGAACGAATACCGCGTGTGGATACGCACCGCGCAGGTAAACAACGCCGATATGTGCGACGAAATTTACGTGAGAGTGGTGACGTATTATCTCAACGAGGACGGCACTGCGTATATTCCTTACGTTATGAAACTCAACGCGTTTACCGACGCCGCGGCAACCGCCTCGCAGGATGCGAACTCCGGTATTATCCATATTTCCGGCGGCACGGCGGGCGACGCGTTCATGAACTTCGTTCCCACGGCGGAAATCTTCGGCAAAGAGGGCGTTATCATAGCGATTGAAACGTTCGCTTTGGGCGGAAGCGTTCAATACAGGGCGATAGTCCGCCGCATGGGCTTCGACGCGTAAAACAAAACGATAATATCAAAAAAGAGCCTCAATATATTTGGGGCTCTTTTGCGTGTTTTACGGGGTTTTTAACGTTTTACGATCTTCAGTTCATACGGGGATACGGTAACTTTTTTACCGAATACGTCCGTGGTTATCGGCTCGCTTTCGGCATTGAAAAGCAAAGTTTCTTCCCTGTTTACGGAAACGCAAACGGCGTTGTCGGAAATAACTCCCAACCTGTCGTCGGTATCGCGCGTACCGCCGTGCGGCTCAAGCGAAACGGCAAGGGGTTTTACCCGATAATTTTGGGAAGCCTGCAAAAGTTTTGTGTCGGTATCTTCCGAGAGATACAAACCGAAATCGAAAACGTGGTTGCCGTATTCGGGGTACGGGTGCGGATCGCAGGAAGCGCGTAAAAGCCTAAGGGAGATAGTATCGTCGTTCAGCCTGAAACCGTGCTTGCCGTTTGAAATAAGCATTATTCCGCTCGCCGCGGCGAAGGAAGAGCAGGGTACGTCCTTATTCGTTTGCTTGCGGCGGACTGTGCCGAGCGGTACGTCGCAAACGTATTCGTCGAACGCTTTTACGGGTACGTTGAACGATAGCGAGGGGATACCTTGCGCCGCGTCGCCCTTTTCGAAGAAATCGGTGTTTACGAAAATATCGAGACCCTTCGCTCCTTTGTTCAGGCAGACGAACACCTGCATTTTCGATTCCTTCCCGTATTTTATCTCGAAGCCTATTTGCTCGGAAACGGGATTTTTAACTTCCGAACCGGGTAAAAGTTTCACATTGCGGGTAAGCGGTTCTCTGTTTTTTATTCTTCCCACGTACCAGGCGGTCATCTGAAGGGTGGTATCTTCCGTGTCGAAGGAGAAGAACGCCGGCGCGCGCAGCATTTCGGTTATATTTGTTTTATTGAATAACGATTTGAGCGAAAGATCCGTTCCGTCAAATACGGCGCGAAGGTTTTCGTTTTCGAGAACGAAATCGCTCTGCGCGCTTTCGGTGCGTTGGTAAAGGGGCGGGTAACCGAATTCCTTCGGCCCGTCGGGCGGCGTTTCTCTTATGACGAATGATCTATACGAAAGCGGCGGAAGTTCCGCGGCGATCTCGAACTCGCTATAGTTGTGGAACCAATAGAAGGCGGGCTCTGCGTTTCTTACGGCAAAAGCCACCTCTTTCCCACAGGAATCAAACACTTTCAACCTGTTTATATCGCCGTAATAATCCCATAGCGGCAGTTTGATATTTACTTTCCTTGCGAAATTCAGTTGGTTGAACACCGTGTAAGCCCTCTCGTTGCCGTAGGCAATGTGGTTTGCGAAGTTGACCTGTTGCGTGCCGAAACCTACGCCCGCGCCGAAAGCCGTTTCGCCCTTTTCGGCTTTGAAATTCTTATATAACTTTTCGGTATCTATCTCCGAGGTAATATCTGAAAGCGCTTCCGCGGAATAAGCGCCGAGTTCGGCCTGCGCTTCCTGGTATCTTCCCATAGCGAAGTTGAAAGTTTCCGCCACGCCGGAGCCCGTAACCACGTCGTGAAATTGATTTGCAAGCAGGCATTCCGCCGCGTGCGAATTATCGTAGTCCGTCCTTACGTTGTCGAACGAACACAGCGTTTCCTGCGTGAAATAGGCGGTTTGCGTTATTGCGTTCTGCTTTTTTATCTCCGATTGAGAGGTGTAGCAACCGCTGAATATCTCCGTCTGCTCGCCCTCTATAACAGGCAGATCGAGTTCGGAAATGTAGTCGAAAAACTCTCTGTACGTTCCGAATTTCACGTTCGGCATAACGGGATATGACGAAAGTTCTTCTATAAGTTCTATATCCCTGACCGAAGCGCCGCCGCCGTGGTCGCCCACACCGTAAACAAACAGCGTTTTATTGATATTGTATTTATTGCAGAAAT
Source organism: Clostridia bacterium (assembly GCA_017453885.1). Lineage (GTDB taxonomy): Bacteria > Bacillota > Clostridia > Christensenellales > Borkfalkiaceae > RGIG3732. The sequence continues at coordinate 2,881 of JAFTDZ010000072.1, read as the reverse complement.
CGGGTACGTGTTCAAAGCAACCGCGCGTTATCTGTCCGTTATACCAAAGGGGTTCGCGGTAAACCGTTATGGTTTTTCCGCTCGGCGCGCGCCATTTACAGAGGGGCGACAGATCGTTTCCTCTGCAATGGTAGTAATATTTTACGCCGCAGGCGGAAAGTATTTCCGGCACGAATGCGGAGTGACCGAAGGTATCCGGCTCGAAGTCTATGCATAGGTCGTCCTCGTCCATATCGAGCAGGCGGGACAGATACTTTTTTGTGTATTTTGTCTGAAGGATAAGCGAGTTTCCGTCCGGTATGTTCTTGTCTGCTTCAACAAAGGTGGAAGCGGAAACCTCGAACCTTCCTTCTTTTATGAATTTTTTGATTTTTTCGAGAAGGGCGGGGCGATACTTCGCAACTATTCCGTAAACTATAGCGGAACTCTGCGCGAAGGTAAAGCGCGGATACCTTTCCATAAGTTTCACCATCGTCTCTAACGTGGAAAGGGAAATGTTCACCGTTTCGTTATAGCCCCAAAGCCAGTTTATGTCTATGTGCGCGTGCGCCACGCAAAGAACGGTGTTTTTCTTTGCGGCGTCTGTCATCGGCGAAAGAATTTCTTCGCATTTTTTTACGTCGGCGGCGGTTATATATTCCGTTTCGTCGAGATATTCGACAACGTTGTCAATCAGCGTGAAAAAATTTTCGCCTTCAAATCGCGCAACTTGTATAGCGTAATCGAGTTCGGTGAATATCCGCGCGGAAACGTCGGTATATTTCGCCTTTTTCAACTTTTCGTATTTTTCGTAATTCATATTTCACCTTTATATACTTTGAAACGTTTATGAAAACGTTTTCATTATTTTTATTATATCGCGAAGAAATTCCGTTGTCAATGGTTTTTCGCGAAAATTTTCCTTTAACGGAATTCTAATTCAGATTTTTGACAGATCGCCTCTCCGATAGGAAGGGTTGCAGTTTTATTTTTGTAGGCGAGGAAGGCGTGGCGTAATTGCCCGATTTTATTTTGATAAGCGCGTTTATGTTTTCCACAACGGTTTCGAGCGGCTGGCTCACCGCGGTGTAGCCGCATAGTTCAGCCCAGGCGGAATCGTCGTAAACAATGAGCGAAATATCGTCGGGTATGGAAATGTTCTCCTTCTGAAACACAAAACATAACCTCTGCGCGAGCAGTTCGGTAACGCATATCACGGCTGTCGGCTCGTATTCCTTTATGCGTTCCGACATTATAGCCTCGCAGTTTTCCATCGACTTCAGGGAAAGCACCGATCTTTCGTCAAACACGCCGCCGTATTCCTCTATTGCGGCTCTGTAACCCGATTTGCGCAGTTGAAAAACGTCGTTATCGCCGTCGATAAGCAGCGTTTTTTTATGCCCGCATTCCATCAGTTTCTTCGCGGCGAGATAGGCTCCGTTCTTATCGTCTATCAGTATGGAATCGAAAGTGGGAAAGTTATCCACGAAAAGTTGCAGCGGATAACAGTTGTTTGAAAGCGTGAGCGAACTTATCGTTTCGGATTTTTTCTCGGGAATGAACAAAACTGCCGACACCCGCAAAGACAGCAGAGTGGAAACGTTGTTTTTTACCTCGTTAAAATCTTCCGCGTAAAAAACTATAAGTTTTTTTTCGGGGAACAAAACTTTGTTCAGCCTGTTTACAAGCGATGAAAAAAACAGGTTTTGTTCCGCCGGCAGAATTATTCCCACAAGATTTGACGAGTTGCTTTTAAGCGAACTTGCGTTCAGGTTCCTCACGTAGCCGACCTGTGCGATCGCCGCCTCTATGCGCTTGCGCTTCGCTTCCGTCACCACTTCGGGGCAGCGAACGAATCTCGATACCGTTGAGGGAGAAACCTTTGCGATTTTTGCTACATCTTTTACCGTTGCCATTTTATTTACCTTTTCCCGTTTATAAAATTATATTATAAATTTTGTTATAAAGCAAGAAAAAAGCGGCATTAAAATTATTTGATCGCTCGGCGCTTTAAAAAATCTTCGCCCGGCGTTGTTTTGCGCCGTTTTTTATCGTCTTAATGCGGCAGGGGGGGAATAATGCGCGTCAAAGCCCCGGTCTGCCTTCATTGAAATATATCGAAAAGCATTCGGGATCGACGTCATAATATTTTTTATTGATTTTCTAATCATCATTGCAAAAGTTTTATGAAATTTGACCATTTTTTGTTTACAAATATGATAATATATGGTATTATTTTCTAAAAAGGAGATTTTTTTATGAAAAGATTTACGGCTATGTTTTTTGTGGGGGTATTTTGTCTCGCGCTTTTTATCCCCGCAGGGTGCGGAAACGTATCAAGATATTTTGATTTGTCGGATGCAAAGGTTTTATGGGATGGTAAAATATATGAAGGGACGCGTGTTGACACTTTAGTTATTACGCTAAAACGACCAAAAAAATATGTCAGGTTAAAAATTGATGATTTTCATATTAAATCGAAGAAATATATTAAGGGTTTAGATTATATTATTGCAGAACCGAACAAAGAACTTATCGAAGATAATGAATACATGGCGAATTTCAGGCAGCGCTTATTTTTGTTTCTCTACATACCGTCAGAAGCAACTGTAATAACAGACAAAGAAATGGAAGAAAGATACGGGATTTTAAGCGATATTATAAATCAATTAGAGCAAATTGATTTTATAAAAGAGGTTGAAATTGAAAGGAGTACTGATTCATAGAAGGGAATATGTTCATAAAAAGTAAAAGCCCTGCAAAATACGCGATAATGCGTGTTTTACGGGGCTTTTTGTATGTGTAAGGGCGGAAATCATACCGAAAGTTCTTCCGCGATAGCGGCGCGCAAGCCGTTCTTTTCCATATTGTACGCCTGCTCTATGCAGTGGAATACGGTTAT
>JAFTDZ010000071.1 GCA_017453885.1 Clostridia bacterium | reverse complement strand
TAAAGTTGCGGGCATTACAGACACAAAATTGAAATTATCTATAACTTCGTCGGAGCCGTTGAAAATCCCCGACTTCGACTGAAACAAAAAAGAGAAAAGGTGTGGCGTCACACCGCGCCTGATTCTCAAAGGACAGCCTTACCGAAAATTCCCTAATGGAAGTGCGGTAAACCGCATTCCGCGTTTTTTTGGTGACCCCTACGAGAATTTCGCCAAAGGCGAATATTCCTACGGAATGCGAACTCAGACCTCGCACAAGTAAACGAAAGCAGATACTTTCAAAACCTATTTACTTTGATGGTAGAAAGGATTTTCTTTCCCTCGGTCGGAGTTCTTTCGCGAGAGGACAATAAAAAACACGGCTTGCGATAAACCGCATTCCGTGTTTTTCTGGTGACCCCTACGAGAATCGAACTCGTGTTACCGCCGTGAAAGGGCGATGTCTTAACCGCTTGACCAAGGGGCCGATGCAAGTGGCGTATGTGGTAGCGGCGGTCAGATTCGAACCAACGACCTGCCGGGTATGAACCGGCCGCTCTAACCAACTAAGCTACGCCGCCATAAAGAGCCTCGACGATAGCGAGGCAATGGTTGCGGAGATGGGACTTGAACCTCATGACCTCCGGGTTATGAGCCCGACGAGCTACCAACTGCTCTACTCCGCGTCGTCAAATGCTATATTATTTTATACGATAGCGAAAATTTTGTCAACTGTTTTCTATCGTTTCGCATAAAATTTTTTATTTAATTTTATCTTGCGCGTATTTTGGTGATTGTAGGCGCGTTCCGCCCTGAATTTCTTGCTTTAACTTTTTCGTTATGTTATAATACATCTATGAAATTGAAGTTCGGCGGCTTAATTGAAAAGGGTGACAGAATCGCGGTCGCGCTTTCCGGCGGGAAGGATTCCGTCGCGTTGTTTCACGCCCTTTGCGCCTGCGCCGAAGAACGCGGCATAGAGGTGTGCGCCGTAAATATCGAACACGGAATAAGGGGAGCGGCTTCCGTAAAGGACAGTGAATTTGTACGTAAAATATGCGATAATGCGGGGAAAAGGCTGCTTTCGTATAAAACAGACGCGCCGGCCTACGCGCGGGAGAAGGGTTTGAGTATAGAGAGCGCCGCGCGGGAATTGCGATACAAACTATTTTTACAGGCGATAGACGCCGGTTTTTGCGATAAGGTGGCAACGGCGCACCACGCCGACGACAATGCCGAATCCGTTCTGCTCAATATTTTCCGCGGCAGCGGGCTCAAAGGCCTTTGCGGCATACCGGAAACGGCTTACGACGGGAAAATAATTCGCCCGATGCTTGCGGTAGAGAGAGGGGAAATAGACCGTTACGCGGAAGAAAACGGGTTGGAATTCGTTACCGACGAAAGTAATTTCGACGACGCGTATTCTCGCAATTTTTTGCGCAACAGAGTGATTCCTCTTATAAAAGAGAAATATCCCGACGTTGAAAACTCGCTTTCACGCCTGAGCGCGATTTGCGCTGAAGCGGACGAATATATCGAAAATTGTGCGAAAAAGGCGGTTAAATCAAAAAACGGCGAGGCGGAAATACTGCTTGGCGAAGAATGTGAAAAGCCGCTTTTATCCCGCGCGGCAATTATGGCGATGAAGGCCGCCGGGCTTGAAAAGGACTATGAAGCGGTCCACGTGGACGCGGTTTTGTCGCTTGCCCGTTCACAGGTGGGCGCGCGCGTTGATCTGCCGCACGGTTTTAAGGCGGAACGCAGGTACGACGTTATTATTATATATAAGGATAGGGGCGCGCAGAATTTTTGTTTTCCTTTCGGAGAGGGCGTTTTCGATTTGCCGGGCGGCGTTCTGACGATTGAAAAAACGGTACTGCCTGAAATGTGCAAAAACAAAAAAGTTGCCTTTTTCGCGAAGGAAAGGGCAAAAGGCGTTTTATATATCTCGCCTGACGCCGCCGAAGGCGCGGTGATAAGAACGAGAAAGACGGGTGATGTTTTCCGCAGATTCGGCAGCGGCGGCAAATCGCTGAAAGAGTATCTTGCGGATGAAAAGACCGACCGCAGGGGCAGGGATATTCTGCCCGTATGCGCGAGGGGCAGCGAGATCGTTTTCGTTGCGGGAATGGCTATTTCTTCCTCGGCGGCGGTCGGGGATGAGAGAGAAATATATAAAATAGTTTACGAAAGCAAAACGGAGGACTGAATTATGTACAGCATGTATGACGACC
>JAFTDZ010000070.1 GCA_017453885.1 Clostridia bacterium | reverse complement strand
CCGCGGGCGGTAAAGCGGTGTGCGAGCGGGAAAGCGTGAACGTTCCCGCAAACGAATACAAGGGCTTCGGCGTTATCATTATACCCGTTAAACACGGGGATGAAAGTCTTATAGAAAAATTCATCGCGTCGGAACAACTCGAAATAACGGCGGCGCAGGCGGGCGGCGGGGAACTTCCCGTAACTTACAAAAAGAGCGAGGGTATTTACCGGATAGACGTTTCGGAAATAGTTACCGGCTCGCAGGGCGCGGCTTCAGGAAGGAATAATTACGATAGGGTAAAATTTACGGTAAAAAATGCGCAAACTACCGATGTTGAACCCGTTATTTGCTTCTATAAGGATAAAAATATGAGCATAACGGGCGTTTCTCCTATGATAAGGGATGCGGATACGTTATATCCTACGGGCGAAAGCGTTCAGATATCTAAAAACTGGCATCATAAATCGGATTATTCCGACGCGACTTTGGCCGTCAGGGAAAGTTTATACCAAGGTCCGTGGTTTCACGGATATTTCTCCGCGGGCGTATCCGGTAACAGCGTTTACGAAAGGGAATATACCTGCGCTTACGGAAATTGGGGAAGCGTTTATGCCGCTTCGCACGCGCAACTTTGCCTTATAGGATGGGGCGGAAATCAGTTGTGGGATCAATCCGCTCTCGGCAGTTGGGGTGAAAGCGTAACTTACGATCCCGATATGGGGCTCGGCAGATCCATAATCGACGACGTGAGGCCCTTTCTCGTGACCGGACCGACGGGCGGTAACCAAAAATATAATTGGACGGGTAACGTAGGCGGTGCGAACTTCCTCGATTATATAGAGGAGAGCGAACAAAAACTTATAAATCAAAGGGTAACCTATTCGGCGCAGGCGCCTAATCTCACGAGCGTTACTTATTCGGGTATTACCGCTAACGGAAAGATAAAGTCCGACGTAACGATAAATCTCGGCAGAACGGACGATATAAACAGAAATTATTACACGATAAGATACGCTTTTCTCGAAGACGTGGATTTCGGCAGGTTGTCGCTGTTCAAAGTGGTGGCGGACGGCTATGCCGATAACAACTTCGCTTATTACGCTTACGGCGATGAAAACGGCGTTATAAAAGCCGAACAGAACGCGAGCGGCGCAAAACTCGGCTATGAAAACGGCGGCGTGCAGGACGCGAAAAACAAATCTTTCTGGTACGGGTTATATAATTCTTCAAATGCGGATGAAAACGGCGACGTTATGTTTATCGTAAGGGATTATAACGCCGTTATCAACGGTAAAACTTATGATAAACCCGGTTACAGGTTTTTCGGAACACGCGATAACGTTACGCAGATGTCCTGCGAGATAACCGTGCCGTCGGCGGCGGGCAATACCGTAAAAAAAGGCAGCGTGATAGAAATGGTTATAGAATATTCCGTTCTCCCGGCGAATTTCGAAACGTTCTACGGCGCGGCGGATTATCTTATACAGACGCGTGAACTTATGGGCACGGCGGACGCTATGTTCCAGCAAGCCGTGGCGGGTAAGATCGCCGCGTCGGCAACAGTGGGGCGGTTGAAGTCAACGCAACCAGTGGCGGTGATAGCGGATAACGGCGGCGGAGAATGCGTTGCGCAGGTCGATATAAACGGCGGCCTTGGGTATCTGCCGCTCACGATAGAGGGTTTGCCTTCGTATCAGGGATATAAATTGCAGGTAAAACGGGGAGAAATCTGGGAAGATATTGATCAATCGGTAAAAGGCAACGATTTCTGGCAGGCTTATCGTAACGCAAATACCGGCGGATATTCGCTTACTTTCAACGTTAAGAACACGAACGGGTTATTATTCAACGTTACTAATTCGTACAGGCTGGTAAGGATCTGAATGAAAAAAGCAAGGAAAAAAATGAGCGCTGCGGTAAAGAGGGAAAACCTTCAACTGTGGATTCTCTGCATACCCGGAATACTGAAAGTTCTGGTATTTTCATACATCCCGTTTATGTGGCTGTTGATGGCGTTTCAGTTTTACATTCCTCGCCGAGGGCTTTTCGGCAGCACCTGGGTGGGGTTCAGGAACTTTGAATACCTTATAAAATCTTCGGTCGCAACAAGGATTATCACAAACTCGATAGTCATAAATGTTCTGGGCATAGTTTTCGGAACGGTAGTGGCGGTAATTCTCGGATTGTTCCTTTTCGAGATCTCGAAGAAGTGGTTTTTGAAAATATCGCAGACGGTGGTAATATTTCCTTACTTCGTTTCGTGGCCGCTCGTAGGGATACTCGTGTCGGCGTTTTTAAGCGAGAGAACCGGTATGCTGACTTCGATAATCGATTTGTTCGGAACAAGACCGGATTTTTACTCCGAGCCGGACGTGTGGTGGGGAATCATCACCTTCTCCAACGTGTGGAAGAACGCGGGGCTTTCCGCGGTAACTTATTACGCCGTTCTTATGGGCGTGGACAGGGAATTGTACGAGGCGGCGGAAATAGACGGCGCCGGCAGATTCGGCAGAATGTTCAGCATCTCTATGCCCGCGTTGAAGTTGATGATAGTGCTGAACGTTATAATGTCTTCCGCGAACATATTGAGGGTGGATTTCAATATGGTGTATTACGTTACGAACAACGCCGCCGCTCTCTACTCTAAAACGGACGTTATTGAAACTTATATGTTCAGGGCGCTCCGCACGGAAGGCGATTATTCCATAGGCACGGCAACGGGTTTGTTGCAGGCGCTCGTCGGCTTCTTTTTAACGCTCGCGGTAAACTGGATAAGCAAGAAATTATCCGAAGAATCTTTGTTTTAGGGGGTTTCGCTTATATGAAGCAGTCAAAGTTGAACAAGATGCCCCTTAAGGAAGGAGTGTTTATCTACGGGTTTATAATTGTGTTTATGGTGCTCGTTCTCGTCCCGTTCACGGTGCTCGTATCGAGCAGTTTATCGAGCACGGTTTCGATAAGGGCGAACGGCGCGCGGCCGTGGATACAGGATTTCAGTACGGACGCTTACAGAATAGTGTTCATGTATCCCGCGGAAATGCTGAAGTCCTATCTCGTTTCTATAATAGTCACCGTTGCGGGCACGTTTATAAACGTTATTCTGGTCGCAACTTCCGCATTCGCCATATCTCGCCCGCAGTTCAGAGGGAAGAGGATAGTTTCGTTCTATTATTCCTTTACCGTTATGTTTCAGGCAGGTTTTATACCGAATTATATATGGTTCAGAAATTATCTCAACATTTTCAATACTTATTGGGTGCTTATTTTAACGCCGGCGTTTATGGTGGGGCATTTGATATTGCTCCGCGCCTTTTATTCCGGCTTGCCGGAATCGCTTTACGAGGCGGTTAAGATAGACGGCGCAAACGAATTCACAATCTTCTTCAAAATAGCCACTCCGCTTATAATTCCGGGGATAGCCACGGTGTGTTTTTATTCGGTGCTGACCTATTGGAACGATCCCTTCACCGCCATGTTATATACGGATGATTTTATCCCCGTCGCGCTGTATTTAACGAGGATAACTCAATATATAGAATTTTTGAAATACGCTCAGCAAAACGGTTTTTCGGGGGTGGATTTCAATAATCTTACTATACCCGAAGATACTATAGTTTACGCAATAGCGATAGCGACCACTGCGCCGATGCTCTGTATATTCGTGGTGTTTCAGAAGTATTTCGTCCGAGGGTTGACCACGGGCGCGGTAAAAGGTTGAAATATAACGCGGACGGCGGAAAGCCCGCTGAAACGCGCATTAAATAAGGAGGCATAAAATGAAACCCGAAAAAATCTTATCTCTGTTTTTGGTATTTACGCTTTGTTTTACCGCCCTTATCGGCTGCAGGCAGAAGATAAATGATCTGCCTATGGATTTCGAGGACGACGGGAAGCCCTACGAGTTGGTATATTATCTTATATATAACGACGCGAATCCGCCGCAGGATCTCGTTACCGTGCAGAACGAGTTGAGCAAGGTGTTAAAAAAGAAGATTAACTCCACCATAAAACTTCAGGCTTATACGCTTGCCGAATACACTTCCAAATTATCCGGCGTTATCGCCGCCGGAGTGAAGTTCGACGTGTGCTTTACCTCTCCCGATATAAACCCGTATATAACCAACGTGCAGAGAGAGGCGTTCTATCCTCTTGATAATCTGTTGCCGGAATATGCTCCTGAAACGTGGGAGCAGATACCGAGTCAGATATGGGAGCAAACGCGCGTAAACGGGCACATTTACGGATCGGTGAACGAGCAGATCTTCCCGAGAACGTATTCCTTCAACGCCCGCAGCGCGCTGAACATAAAGGATTTTCTAAGCGAGAAGTACGGCGGCGTTTCCACCGACGAGATTTACACGCTCGGCATCGACGCGTTCGCCTTCCTCGAAGAATATCTCGGCTGGCTCAAAGCCAACGACAGAGGCAACGGCGGCAAGGTGTATTACGTGGATACGGCGTCCTCCATGCTCGCGTATTACGGTTTTGACGATCTCGGCACGGGAATGGTAACTCCCGGCGCGGTTAGGATAACCGACGGCTCGCACGAGGTGGTGAACCAGTTCGAATCGCAGGAGTATAAAAACCTTCTCAACGTATTTTACGACTGGAAGGCGAAAGGGTATCTCGACGACAGCGTTTCGAGTTTCGATCTCACGCCCGATTCCACTTGGAAGCCCGGCTATTTATCCGGCAACCTTCTGCGTTTGAGCGAGCCGCACTACTTCACGAGTTACGTTATAGGCTCGATGAACGCGATAAGTTCCACTTCCGGAAACCCCGCGAGGGCTATGAAGTTTATAGAACTTTTAAGAACGGATGAAGAAGTGCACAATATCCTTCAATTCGGCGTTGAGGAAGTGCATTATATTAAAGATCCCGAAAAGCCGAACAGGATAGGCGCTTTTCTACCCGGCAGCGGTTACGATAACAAAAACTTCGGTTGGGGGCTCGGTTGCGAGTTTATCTCTTATCTGTTGCCCGAACAGGAAGATAATCAGTGGGAACTCGTTAAGGAAATAAACGATAACACCCCGATATCCGATATAATCGGCTTCAATTTCGATGCGAGCGCGGTAAAACAAAAGATAGCGGATTGCAAGGCGGTGGTAAATGAATATCTCGTGGCGTTCGAAAAGGCGCAATTCAAGAATAAGGACGAGAAGTACGCGGAATTCATAAACCGACTGAAAGTTGCCGGCGCAGACGATATCATTCGCGAAAAGCAAAGGCAATTGAATGAATTTTTAGCCGCAAAGGCTTAATATAGGAGGAAAAAAAATGAAAAAACGTAACAAATTTTTTGCTATTGCCGTTTTGGCAATACTATCGGTGTGTTTTTCTGCGCTCTGCGCGGTATTTGCATCGGCTGACAGCGCGGGAAGCGGAGTCAACATCACTTCCTGGGGCGACGCGGAAAGCGGTGACTTCGGCGCTTTGACCGCCGTTACCACCGAGAAATTCGGCGGGGAACACTCCTTCGAGATCCCTTCGGAAAAGCAGGTGAGGATAACAAGCCCCTCTACCGACGGTATGCTTTACAAAGGCACGCTGAAAGTTAAAGCGGCGGAAGCGGGCACTACTTTCAAACTTATCGCTACCGCCACCTCGCAGACAACCGCGGGCGGATGGGATTACTCCTATCTTTTCTGGGATGACGCAACGCTCGGTACGGAATGGGCGGATTATTCGTTCGATCTTTGTTACAGATACGACGGCGAAGAGAAAGCGCTCTATTATTCCAAAGACGGAAGGACCGAGAGCAAGCAGGAAAATGTTGCCTCTCCCGTTGCCGGGTTCGACCTTATTTTCAGGGTAAACGGCACGGTTTACGTTGACGATATAAGCATCGTCAGCGCAGGCATTCCCGAATCTCCCTTGAAATTGCCCGCCTACACAGTCGGCGAAACTGTTTACGCCTGGGATTTTGAGGACGGAATTCAGGGTTGGTACGGCGAAGGCGGATCCGTAATCCGCAATACCGACGAGGAGACCGACGTTGCGCACGGCGGAAATTACGCGGTAAAGACTACGGGCGTCTGGACGAGACAGATGAACGCCGATCCGAGCGTTAAATGGCTCACCGAAGGTTACTTCTTCGAGGCTTCCATGTACGCGAGAAAGGGCGATGCCGCTCAATCGGCAAAAGCCGTTTCCGAAATGTTCATTTGGGGCGCGAACGCCGAAAACGACGAATGGGAAATGTGCAACACGCGTATCGTTGTTATCCCCGGCAGCGAGGTTTACGACGATTACACGCTCGTAAAGAGTATCTTCGGCGTTTACAGCGACGGCACTAACAGTTACGCTTACCACGCCAACGGAAACGACAGGAAGATGATACTTGAAAAACTGCCCATCACCACCGGCAAACTCATCACCTATCAATATGCTTTGGATATAGGCGAAAAGAACGCCGGCACTATCTGGGCTGACGATATTTCCATCAAGAAGGCGACAGTGTGCAAGGACGCGAAAATAACCGTTGAAGGTTACGAGAACGTCACTCTCACCGTTTCGCAAAACGGTACGGAACTCGCAACTCAACCCGCGGTTGAAAGCGAAGGCAACGTTTACACGGTAAAGAATCTTGCGTTTGAAAAATTCAGCACCGCTTACACTATCAATATTAAATCCAACGGCGAAACCGTTAAATCGGTTGAAGTGGATTTCGTAAACAGCGAGAAAAACATAGGCAAGGAATACGACGCCGCTTTGACCGTTAAAACCGAGAACGGCGATATCGTTACCGACGCTACCGTTACCGTGGGCGACCGTAT
>JAFTDZ010000069.1 GCA_017453885.1 Clostridia bacterium | reverse complement strand
TCCCTTTTTGGAAGTCATTTTCTGCGTAGGTCTGCCGCAATCGGGGCAAACGCCCGCCTTTTCGGTGAGGCTCTTGGTCGCTTTGCAGGACGGGCATTGCAGATATTTGCCGAATTTGCCCGTCTTTTCAGCCATCATACTGCCGCAGTTTTCGCAGGGAATATCCGTAACCACTTCGTTTACCGGCCTGATATTAGAACATTCGGGATAATTCGGGCAGGCGAGGAATTTGCCGAACTTCCCCGTCTTAACTATCATATTCTGCCCGCATTTATCGCACTTTACGTCGGATATTTCGAGATTTTCCGAGCGGATATTATCGCATTCGGAATTAGAGCATTTAAGGAATTTGCCGTACCTGCCGTTCTTGCGTATCATGGGGCTACCGCAACGCTCGCATTTTACGTCGGTCAACTCGTCGCCGTCTCTCGAGGCGAAACCGAGTTTGTCCGAAAAAGGCGGGTAGAAATCGGCGATAAGTTTATGCCAGTCCTTGCCGCCGAACTCTATCTCGTCGAGTTTGTCTTCCATCTTCGCGGTAAACGATACGTCCATAATATCGCTGAAATATTTTGTGAGCATATCCGTTATTTCGTAGGCGACTTCGGTCGGCTTTATATATTTGCCCTCTTTGCTTGTATATTTTCTTTTCGATAAAACCGATATGATCGAAGCGTAGGTAGAAGGTCTGCCTATCCCCTTATCTTCCATCACTTTTACGAGCGAGGCGTCGGTATAGCGCAGGGGCGGTTTGGTGAACTTTTGTTCCGGCTTGAGGCTGTGCAGATTGAGTTTCGCCCCGACTGAAAGATCGGGAAGAACTATGCCTTCGGAAGTCAGATCTTCGTCCTCCTTTTTATAGTCGGCGTATATAGCGGTGAAACCATCGAACAGGACCGTTCTGCCGCTCGCCTTGAAAATATGCCCCTTGGCGGCAATTTCAAGGTGAACGCTGTTGTATTTCGCCTCGGTCATCTGCGATGCGATAAAACGCTCGTATATAAGTTTATACAGATTGAAGTGGTTTTTATCGAGAAGTTTCTTTACGCTTTCGGGCGTTCTCGCAAGATCTATCGGCCTTATAGCCTCGTGCGCGTCCTGTGAGTTTTTACGCGCTTTGTATATGTTCGGTTTAGACGGAACGTATGCGTCGCCGTAAGTTTTCGCGATGTATTCGAGCGCCTGCGCCTGCGCGGCTTTCGCCACCCTCGTGCTGTCCGTTCTGATATAGGTGATAAGAGCGATATGCCCTTCCGGAGTATCTATTCCCTCGTAAAGATCCTGAGCGAGCCGCATTACCTGCGGCGACGACATCGAAAGTTTATTAGATGCGTCCTGCTGTAACATACTCGTTGTAAAAGGCGGCAGCGCGTGTTGCGAAACTACCGTTTTCTTTACGTCTTTTACTATATATTCCGCCCCTTCGAGGTCGTTCAGCAGTGCGTCCGCGTCGGCTTTCACCGCGGGCTTCAACTGCAACATAGCCTTGAACCTCGGCGGTTTCCCGTCGGATAGCGTGGCGTAAACGTTCCAGTATTCCTGCGGAACGAAAGCGGAGATCTCCCGCTCTTTATCGACGATAAGTTTAAGCACGACCGATTGCACGCGCCCCGCGGAAAGGTTTGGCTGTATCCTCTTGCAGAGCAAAGGCGAAAGTTTGTAACCGACGAGCCTGTCCAGCACCCTTCTCGCCTGTTGAGAATCGACGAGATTCATATTTATATCCCGCGGGTGTTGCAGAGCGTTTTTCACGGCGGTTTCGCTTATTTCATTGAATTCTATCCTGTAAGTTTTATCTTTATTGAGTTTCAGAACTTCCGCGAGGTGCCAGGAAATCGCCTCGCCTTCACGATCCGGGTCGGTTGCGAGATACACCGCGTCCGCCTTTTCCGCCTTGGAAGAAAGCCTTTCTATAACCGCCTTCTTATCCTTGTTTATCTCGTAAGTGGGTTCGAAATTTTTGCTGATATTAACGCCTATCCGCTTTTCCGGAAGATCCCTGACGTGTCCGCCGCTGGCGTCCACCTTGTATTTTCCGCCCAAATATTTTTCTATCGTTTTTGCCTTCGACGGTGATTCTACGATTATAAGTTGCATTTCGGTAATTAACTCCTGTTACTTGATCGCCGAGTAAACGTTACCCGGATTTTTTATTATATATTTCTTTATTTCGAGAATGGTCAGTATCGGAGATAATTCGAATACCTTCATTCCCGTTTTTTGCATTATTAAATCTATGTGCCCCGCTCCGTCTTTAATACAGCGGAATATCGTTTCTTCCTGCGGGGAAAGTTTGGCTTTTTCGGTCTTCTTCTTCCCGTTTATACCGAGGGAGAGAAAAATGTCGTCCGTACTGTCGCAGAGCATCGCGTATTCCTTTATGAGCGCGTTGCATCCTTCGCCCGACGGAACGCCGAGAGAATACGGGAAAGCGAAAACGTTTTTGCCGTATTCGTTGGCAAAATCCGCGGTGTAACTCGTTCCGCTCTTTTTGCCGGCGCTGCACACGAGCACGCCGTCCGAAAGCGCCGCGAGAAGCCTGTTCCTTTCGGGGAAGAAATAAGGTTTGGATACCACGTCCGGATTGTATTCCGAAACTACCAGCCCGTTTTCCGCTATCTTATCGTAAAGAGATCTGTGAAACTCCGGATATACGTGCCTGAACCCGCCCGCGAGAACGGAAATTATATTCCCGCTCGGCAGGGCTCCGCGTATAGCGGCGGCGTCGATCCCTTCGGCAAGCCCCGTGACGACCACTACCCCGTTTTCCGAAAGTTCCTTTGAAAATTCTTCCGCTTTAGCCGTGATTTCGGGCAAGGTCTTTCTGCTACCCACGATGGAAAAGGAAGTATCAGCTTCGAGCAAGCGAGAATTGCCCCTGTAATAGAGAACGAGCGGCGGATCGTCTATCGTCAGCAGTTTATCCGGATAGCCTTCGGACATACAGGTCAAGGCGACCGTATCCCACTTTTCGAGGAATTTAACGGCTTCCTTATCCCCGCCCGCCTCTTTGGACGCCTTGATACAACCGTAGGTGGTTTCGCTTATGGCGTCGCCCACGCATTCTTTTATCAGTGAAACGTCCTTCAGAATAGCGGAAGGATTTTTTGTTGTGTTGATTATCTTTAGTTTCTGTTCGCGCGTGAGTGGCAGAAAACTATCAAGCCATATTATTGCCCTTTCGTCGTCGGAATATATCATACGTTATCCTTATCGAGCGAGCGGTAACTTATCGCCTCGAGAATGTGCGACGGGCCGATATTTTCCGAAAGATCCATATCCGCTATAGTCCGCGCGACCTTTATTATGCGGCTGCGGGCCCTTGCGGAAAGGCGCATCGCGTCGAAAGCGGAACGGAGAATGTCCTCGCACTCTGCGGTCAGGCGGCAGAACTTTTTTATCTGTTTTTCGGTCATATCGCTGTTGGTGTTTACGTTCGGCTCGTTTTTGAACCGCTCGCGCTGAATAGCCCTCGTCCTGTTCACCCTCGCCTTTACCGTAGCGGAAGTTTCTTCCGCCGCGTCCGATACGAGGTCGGAATATTCCACGGAATCCACTTCTACCTGCAGGTCTATCCTGTCGAGCAACGGACCGGAAATTTTCGATTTATATTTAAGTATCTGCGCCTGCGAACATTTACAGATATGCTTTTTTGAACCGTAATTGCCGCAAGGACAAGGATTCATACTTCCGCAAAGCATAAAGTTTGCAGGGAAACTTACGTTCGCCTTTGCCCTTGAAACGGTAATAACGCCGTCCTCGAGCGGTTGCCTTAACGCTTCGAGAGTGTTGCGCGGGTATTCGGGCATTTCGTCGAGGAATAAAACACCGTTGTGCGCGAGGCTGATAAGCCCC
>JAFTDZ010000068.1 GCA_017453885.1 Clostridia bacterium | reverse complement strand
GGCATGATGGCGCTTCCGCTCGAAACATATTTGCGCAAAAACACGGCGGACGATGTAAAATATCTCGCCGCGCTTGCGAAGGAGAGGGGCGCCGATACCATAGTGTGCGGTATGCCCGTTAATTTCGACGGGAGCGAAAGCGTTCAGACGGTCAAGACGAGGAAGTTCGTTGATCTTCTGAAGGAAGAAACGGATATACCGATAGTCCTCGAGGACGAACGCTTCACCACTCTCGAGGCGAGGCGAAACCTTATCGACGCGGATATGCGCCGCGACAAACGCAAGCAGGTGATAGATAAAGTAGCCGCGTCTTACATACTCGAGAACTATCTCGAAAAACAAAAAAAATACAGATAACGCGTGTTTTACGCGCTTTTTAAGGAGAATATTATGTCTGAAAAAGAATTGAGAGAAGTTGAACAGGAAGGGCTTTCCGACGTGGTCGAACTTATCGACGATACCGGCAGAACGCTGAAGTTTTACCACATCGGCACTATGGATTATAAAGACGAAGGTTACGTTTTCTTCCAACCCGCGGAGAAGATAGAGGGCACCGAGGAAGACGACGTTATAATCTTCCGTATCGGCGGAACGGAAGGCGACGAAGTTCTTCTGCCCGTTGAGGACGAGGCGCTTCTCGACGAGGTCTACGAGGAGTTCTGCCGCGTTATGGACGAGGAAGACGCCGCCGACGAGGCTTTCGCTCTCGAGCCGGACGCGGAATATTGCGACGGCAACTGCGCCGAGTGCGAAGAAGAATGCGAGGACCGCGAGGAAAACTGAAACTTCCTTCGAGGTAAAACCGTAAAGAGGAAATACTATGGGAAATAATCGGAATTCGCCCGAAAAAGACGATTACGGCGTCGCCTCTATGGTGCTCGGCATAGTCGGAACGGTAGGCATAGCCTCGCTCGTATGCGGCATCCTCGCCGTTATTCTCGGTTTTATGCAGAGGAAGCGTGGCAAGAACGGTTACGCCACGGCGGGCATAGTTCTCGGCTTCGTGTCTTTGGGGCGGGTGATAGCCGAAGTTATCTTGTCGGTTATCTATTTCGCCTTTATTCTGGCGCTGTTTTTCCCATACGCCGTGCGGTGAAGTTATGAACAGGCGCGAGTATATAAAATACAGGGACGAGATGAGCGAAGGGCATTACGCCGCAACGGGCGTGATACTCGGAATAATAGGATTTTTCGGCGTGGCGTCTATAATATGCGGTATCCTCGCGATAGTTTTCGGCGCGATACAGAAAAAGAAGTGGAAAACGCCTTTTTCCACATTCAGCATCGTCCTCGGAATAGTCGATATAGTCCTGCGGCTGATACTTTTCGCAGTTCTTACGGTAATACTGATAAAATTTCTGAAACGATAGGGGAAAAAGAAAGGTTATGAAAAAATCGGGATTTTACACCGCGGCAAAGGTGTTTATAATTTTGGGTATGATTTTTCAGTTTTATCTGATATACCCGTTGATAGTCGGCGGAATAGCCTTGAGTAAACTCAATTCCGCAACGACAAAAGACGATCTTACGGCAATCGGTATAATAACCATATTTTTCTGCAGTATAATCGGCGGGATTTTTATGTTATGCGTAAAAGATGAAGATTTTGATTACAAAAAGGAGAATAAAATGAACGATCGCAACGAAAACAATCCGTTCGAGTCGGGCAGCGGCAACTGGACGCCTACGCCCGCGCCGGACGGCGGAAACGAAGTAAAGAACGAAACCGTTCGGGATAATCCGTACCTGAACGGGGCGGAAGAAAACAAAGCCGAGGGTGAAAACGCCGGAGCGCAGGCGAACGAAATTTCGGGCAACCCTTACGTGGATGAATATTATTCCGGAAACAGACAGCCCGAACCTACGCGCAAGAAAAGTTCGGGGCTTGCCACCGCGGCTATGGTACTCGGAATAGTTTCGCTATCCCTCTGTATAGTGTGCTGCTGTTGCAGTTACGTTACCTGGGTTATTTCCATCGTCTGCGGTGTAGTGGGGTTAATACTCGGCATCGTCGCTCTCGCGAAGGGCGGAGTGAACGCCAAGGCTCTCGTCGGGCTTATATTGAGCGCCGTGGCGATATTGCTGTCGATAATCCTTATGGTGGTGTTCGGCATTTATTCCGAATTCATTCTGAACTATATCAGAGAAAACTATCCCGACATTTACGATCAGTATTACGAGGACAGCACGGACAGTACCGGCCGCGGAATGATGATCCTGCAAAGGATAATTTATATTTTCAGGAAATGAAATTGCGAAGCAAACCGTTTATAAAGCGGGCGGCGACTGTCGCAGCCCTGCTTGCGTTTGCGGGGGCGATAGCGTTCGTGGTGATAGCGGATCCCACCGAAAACACGCTTTTTCCGTGCGTTTACAATAAAACGTTTCACGTGCATTGCCCCACCTGCGGAGCGACGAGGGCCGCATATTACTTCTTTACTTTCCGCTTCGGAAAGGCGTTTTATTATCACGCGTATTTTACCGCGCTCTCGCCCGTTATCGGTTACGCCGTAATTGCGGTTTCCGTAAATAATTTCGCGGGCCGAAAGGTCTTGCCCCTGCCGAAACGCGGCTGGGTTTATATCGTCGTATTTATCGCGGGGCTTATATGCTTCGGCGCGGTGCGGAATTTTACGCGCGTAATTTATTGAATTTTTCGGTGAAATATGGTTAAAATATGGGCAAAGGTCATGAAAGGCGGAAGGATAGCCGATCAGACGGTTTTTGAGAAAGAAGGGAAGATCGTGTGGAGCGAAATGCATTCGTATCTCGTGGAGATATGCTACGCGCTCGATATCCCCACGCCCGTCGTTCTCAAAACGCACATCTTCAATTTTGCGAAGTTCAACCACGTCAAGTTTCTGAAGAGCGACTTTGTGGAAAAGGTAAATTTCGACCACCTGTTTTTGGAGAATATTTCCGACAGATAGATCCGGCGCAGGCTTCGGGGGTTACATAAATCAAAGAGGATCCGTTATGAAGAAATTCTTTATTATCGCGGCGGTCGTTTTAATTTTAGCCTGCTCGGCGTGCGGGGCGAGGGGCGAAGCGCATTCGCCGGAATCCGCCGAGAAGTTTTGGCAGAGCGACGAAACAGGCGGCGAAGTTGTACCGTCTTACGGTGAAAGTCCGCTGAATCTCACGGGAATCGAGATTCTCGGCCGTTTGTATCAGGCGTTTTCAGAGGAGGAAAATTACGTTTCCGAAACGACCGGGAGCGTAAAAGCCAAAGTTTTCGGGCTGAATTACACGCAAACTGTCTATAATAAGCGGTATAAACTCGGGGAGAAACTGCTCGTTGCGGCAACTTCTAAAAGTTCCCTCGTGAACGTTGCGGAAGAGAGGTATTATTCCGCGGGCGAAACGCTTATCCGCAGGCAGACTTCCGGTTCCAAAATAAACGGGGACGACACCGAGTGGAAAGGCTCTCCCGAAAGGCTTTCGTATGCGGAATATGTTGAGAAATACGGCCTTTATCCCACGGAACCGACCGATCATATAGTCGATGAAAATACGGTTTTATCCGCGGAATGTTCTGCTTTCGAGGGCGGCTATCGGCTTGAAGTTTCGCTCGACGCAGACAAATCGACCGAGTATTACAAGCGGCAGGTAAAGACCATGGCGTCTGCCGGCGATTACCCGAAGTTCAAGTCCGTTTCTCTCGTTTATTATTTCGGCGGCGACTTCCGGATCGCCCGCGCGGATATAAGCGAAGTTTACGAAATAAAAAAATTCGGCAACATTACATGCCGCGCGGCGATGTCCGTCGCGTTCGCTTACGGCAAGGCGGAAGAAAAGCGTTTCGCCTACTATTCATAAAACAAAAAGCCGCATAAATCGCGGTTTATTTCAACGAAGGAGATCGTTATGATATTCAAAAAAGAAGATTTGCGTTTCAAAAGACTCGGCTATATGGTCGATTGTTCCCGCGGGGCGGTGCCGAAGGTAAGCGCGCTCAAAAAACTTGCGGATTACCTTTCGGCGTTCGGTTATACCTATCTGGAACTCTATACCGAGGACACTTACGAGATAGAGGGCGAACCGTACTTCGGCTATATGCGCGGAAGATATACGAAGGAAGAAATTTCCGACCTTGCCGAGTATTGCGCGGGGAAGGGCATGGAACTTATCCCCTGCATACAGACGCTCGCGCACCTCGAAAGGATAAAGATATACGGCGATTACGCGGACCTTTTTGAAATTTCGAATATCCTCACCGTGGGGGACGAACGGGTTTATTCTCTGATAGAAAAGATGCTTAAAACGGTGAGCGAAAACTTCGGGGCAAAACGCGTTCACGTCGGTATGGACGAGGCGTATTTGCTCGGTCGCGGAAAACTTCTCGATAAAAAAGGAAGGGAAGATTCTTGCGAAATAATGCGCAGGCATTTGGGCAAAGTGGCCGAAATCGCACAAAAACTCGGTCTTACGGTCGAAATGTGGAGCGATATGTTCACGGAAAATTATCATCCTTTGCAAGAGGAGTGCCGGCCGGAAGACGGAAAACTCGTTCCGAGCATCGGTCAGGGAATACCTGAAAACGTCGAACCTGTAATGTGGACGTATATCGACCGCGCCGACGAGGATCTGAACAATTTTATACTCAAAAACAAAGCGCTCGGCAAAAAGACGGTTTTTGCCGGCGGAGCGTGGAAATGGATGGGATTTATCCCCGATAACGCGTACAGCATCGAAACCGTGCGCAAACAAATAAAAAAATGCGTAAAACACGAGGTGGAAGGATTTATGCTGACCGCTTGGGGAGACGGAGCCGCCGACGCAAGCGTGTTCAGCGTGCTTCCCGCCGCTTTCGCCACCGCGGTTTACGCTTACGGCAAAGATCTTGACGAACACACGAAAGCGTCGTTCTATAAAACGGTAGGCACGCCTTTCGATTCTTTTATGCTTCTCGACAAGCCGAACAAACCTAAAGATAAAAAATACGTTAAACTCAACAACCAGTCTTTCGTGTATTTTTATAACGACGTTTTACAGGGTGTGGCGGATTCGATCGTTCCGCCCGACGCGAAGCATCTTTACGTTTCCGTTTCGGAGCAGGTGCGCAAGGTCAAATGCGGTAAAGATTTCAAATATCTTTTCGCTTCCCTGAAAGCGTATACCGACTTCGTGGCGGAAAAATCCACCATAGGAAAAAAGGCTTACGAGGCGTATATCGCAAAAGAGAACGACGGGTTGAAAGCGTGCGTAAAACGGCTGGAAAACGCGGTGAAACTGCTCGACGTATTCATTTCCGCCTATACCGAAAGGTGGCACGAGGAAAACAAATCTTTCGGCTTCGAAAAGCAACTTATCCGCCTCGGCGGGCTTAAACAGCGCCTTTTATACGCGCGCGACAGAATAAAACTTTACCTTTCCGGCAAGATAGCGACGATAGAAGAATTCGAAGTAAAACGCTTGCCGCTCGGTTTAGTCGGATGCGACGAGAACACTACTTGCGAGGACGTTATTATAAACAATTTCAATTTGCTGTCATCCGCCGGCGGACTTATGGGAGATCTCGGCTGAAACGCTTCACGTTGAACTTATAATATGAAATCTTTCGGATCCACTGTATTCGCCTGTTACGTCGGTTACGTCGTTCAGGCGATTGTCATAAATTTTCTACCTCTTCTCTACGTCCGTTTGAGCGGGGAATTCGGCATAACCACAGATAAAGTCACCGTTCTTATCACGGTCACGTTTGCGTTGCAACTTACGATAGACGCGCTCGCCGCGGGTTTTGTCGATAAAATAGGGTATCGCAGATGTATGATCGCGGCGCACGTTTTCGCGGGGTGCGGGCTGGTACTCCTCGGCGTTCTGCCATACCTTATGAAAAACGCTTACGCGGGCGTTTTTCTCTCGATGCTCGTTTACTCTACGGGCAGCGGACTTATAGAAGTGCTGATAAGCCCCATAGTAGAGGCTTGCCCCACGAAGAACAAATCCGCGCATATGTCGCTCCTGCATTCGTTTTACTGTTGGGGGCTTGTTGTAACCGTTCTGCTATCCACGCTGTTCTTTGCCGTGTTCGGCATAGATAAATGGAGATATATGGCGTTTTTCTGGTCGATAGTCCCGTTCGTCAACGCGGTTTTGTTCTCCTTCTGCCCGATAAACACCGTTTCGGAAGAAGGGAATACCGTTCCCCTCAATAAATTATTTTCAAACAAGCGGGTGTGGGCGATACTCGTCCTTATGGCGTGCGCGGGCGCGGCGGAAGTGGGCGTTGCGCAATGGGCTTCCGACTTTGCGGAAAGGGGGCTCGGCGTGTCCAAAACTTACGGAGATCTCCTCGGCCCGTGTCTTTTCGCGGTGTGTATGGGCGCGGCGCGCGTGCTTTACCCGTTGTTTTCGGGAAGGATAGAATTGAAAAAGGCGCTGATGCTATCGGGGGCGCTGTGCGTTTTAAGTTACTTGCTGTTAGCGCTGTCGCCGCGGCCGTGGCTTTCGCTCGTCGGCTCGGCGCTCGTGGGGCTTTCGGTCGGAATATTATGGCCGGGCTTCGTGTCGCTCGGCGCGGCGCAGATAAAGGAAGGCGGCACTTCTCTGTTCGCCCTGATGGCGCTCGCGGGGGATCTCGGCTGTATAACGGGGCCGGCGCTCGTAGGTTTTATAGGGGGCGCGGCGTCCTTCAAAACAGGGTTTTTGTTCGGGGCGATCTTTCCCGTTATCCTCGTTATAACGCTTGCGGCTTTTAAGATAAAACGCAACGATAATGCGTGATTCAGGTGGTTTTTAATTATGCGAATGAGAAGAAAACGGCATATGTCCGAAAGGCTTGAAAAGATAGGCGACAGGCTTTTGCTCGTTGAAGGCGCGAACTTTTACGACCGCAGCGAGGAAGAAAAATTTCACCCCTTCTGCTGGGCGGAAGTTTTCGGCAACGAAAACCCCGTCGAGGTGGAAATAGGTTGCGGAAAGGGGCAGTTTATCTTTGAAAAGGCAAAGCGCCACCCCGAAGTGAACTTCGTAGCGGTGGAAGTGATAAGCAACGTTCTGCTCACCGCGTGCGAAAGGGCTGTAAAAGAGGACGTAAAAAACGTAAAATTCCTCAACTGCAACGCCTATAATCTGCCCTATTATTTCACTTATCCCGTGGCGAGGAAGATATATCTCAACTTCTCCACGCCGTATCCGCAGAAGTCCTACGCGGGCAAGCGGCTCACCAACCCCAAATATATAAAGATCTACTCCGGTATTTTGCTGGACGGCGGAGAAATTTCCCAAAAGACCGACAGCCGCCCGCTTTTCGAGTATTCGATAGAGAGTTTTTCTTCCTGCGGATACAGGCTAAAAAACATCTCGCTCGATCTGCATAACAGTTTTTTTGCGGCGGATAATATCGTTACCGAATATGAAAAAAACTTCGCGGAAAAGGGAATGCCCATTTACTCTCTGACCGCCGTTAAACCGTGATAAAGGCGACTTATGGTTAATATTGCTCAAAACGTAAAAGATATAAAACGGTATATTTCCGAGAGGGAAAAGGCGCTCGGCAGGGAGATAATCCTCGTCGGCGCCACCAAGACGCGTACTGCCGCCGAAATAAACGCCGCCGTTGCAGCCGGGCTTTCCGTCGTGGGCGAAAACCGCCCGCAGGAACTCCGCGACAAACTTTCCCTGATCTCGCCGTCGGCGGAAATACATTTTATAGGGCATTTGCAGAAGAACAAGATTAAATACGTTGTGGGGAAGGCGTCGCTTATCCACTCGTGCGACAGCCTCGACCTCGCCACGGCGGTTTCCGCCTACGCGAAGGAGAGGGGAACAACGCAGGATATGCTGATCGAGGTCAATATTTCCGGAGAGGCGGATAAACACGGCTTTTCGGCGAGTGAGATATTCGCCGCTGCCGAAAAGTTGAAAACCATCGATAATGTGAGATTTACCGGACTTATGACCGTTTTGCCGCATATCGGAGACGTTTCCGCATATTGCGACGAAACGCGCAAACTTTATGAAAAACTGCGGTCGGAAGTTTTCGGCGGGCAATTCCGTTTTTTGTCGATGGGTATGTCGGAAGACTACAAAACGGCTATAGATTTCGGCAGCAATATGGTGCGGATAGGCAGGGGCATCTTCGGAGAACGCGATTATGGAAAAGACTAACGCGATGCGCATTCTCGAACAGGCGGGCGTAAATTTTCTTCCGCATTTTTACGACGACGGCGTTGATAAGGGCGAAGAGGTCGCCGTACTCGTCGGTAAACCTGCCGACGAAGTTTTCAAAACCCTCGTTACGGTCGGCAGC
>JAFTDZ010000005.1 GCA_017453885.1 Clostridia bacterium | reverse complement strand
ACACAGCACCGGCGGCGTATCCGATTCCACCACGCTTATCATTGTGCCGGTGTGCGCGGCGCTCGGGATCAAGTTTGCAAAACTCTCCGGCAGGGGGCTTGGCCATACGGGCGGAACTATAGATAAACTCGAAAGTTTCCGCGGCTTCAACGCGGCGCTTTCCGAAAGCGAATTCGCGCGTATCGTGAACGAGGCGGGCGGCGCCGTATCCGGGCAGACCGCCGAAACCGTTCCCGCGGATAAAAAACTTTACGCCCTTAGGGACGTTACCTGTACGGTAGACAGCATACCGCTTATCGCTTCCAGCGTTATGTCCAAAAAACTTGCGTCGTTTGCGGATATTATTGTTCTCGACGTAAAATACGGCTCCGGCGCGTTTATGAAGACCGCGGACGCGGCTACCGAACTTGCCGAAACGATGGTAAAAATAGGCAAGGCGGCGGGCAGAAAAGTTTCCGCCGCGGTCACCTCGATGAACGCTCCGCTCGGTAATTCCGTAGGTTGCAACGCGGAAGTGCGCGGGGCGATAGAGGTTTTGCGGGGCGAAAAGAACGCCCTTTACGAGGTGAGCAAATTCCTTGCGAAGCAGATCCTCGTCGGCGCGGGCTATTCGGATGCGAATGCCGAAGCCGCTTGCGAAAGCGTTATAAACAGCGGCGCCGCAGAGAAAAAACTGAGGGAAATAGTTGCCGCGCAAGGCGGAGATACTACCGCGTTTTCCGACCTTTCCGTTCTGTCTTACGGGAAGTATAAACGCGAGATAATGTGCGAAAAAGGCGGCTTTATAGATAAAACGGACTGTGAAAAGATAGGCAGGGCGAACGCCGTTTCGGGCGGGGGCAGAATGAAAAAGGACGCGCCCGTCGATCACGAAGCCGCCATCGTTATAAACGCGCGCCCGGGCGATAAGGTAGAGAAGGGAGACCTTCTCGCAACGCTTTACACCAACGATCCGCACTCGATGGATGAAGCGGCAGAACTTATCCGTTCCGCTTATTCGGTGAGCGGCGAAAAACCCGAAAAGGAGGCATTGATACATAAACTTATTTCATAGGAGAATTGTATCGTGTCAACCGAAACCAACGAACTCAATGCGGAAAACGCCTTCGGGGCGGAAACATTTACGGGCGAAGAAGAAAAGGATTCCATAGAAAAATCCATACTTCAGGCGCCGATGGAGAGGACGGATAACCCGTTCATACGGGCGGAGGAGAGCGAGGCGTATAAAAAACTCGAGAGAGAGTACCGCGAATACCGCACGCAGAAGGTGCTGTCGCGTATAGACGCGCTCTTTACGGGCGTGGAGCCGCTTTCCGACGCGCGCGAAGAAATGCGAAAGACCGTTGAAGAATCGAAGGGCAAAGCCGTGGTGCTTCCCTGCCTTATACCCGAGGCGAAAAGGAGTTTACCGCCCGCCGTAAGGATAGAAACGCTCGTCGATTACCCATATGCTTCAGGCGGGCAAAAAGCGGTTTTAACTGAGATAAAGGCGGCTTTACAGGCTAAAGTGGAAGTTGCCGCGGCGGTCAATCTCGCCTCTTACGCGTCGGGAAACGCAAAACCCGCCGAAAAGAGGTTAAAGGTGCTTAAAAGGCTTTCTTCAAAGAAGCCGATAACGCCCATGTTCCTCGCGGGGGCTTTGGGGCCGGAACAGGCGGCGAGGCTTGCCGCCACCGTAAAGGCGAACGGATTTCGCCGCGTAAAACTTATGATAGGCGCTGCCGGAATATCCCGCTCGGCGGATACGGTAAAGATATTTCACCGCGCGCTGGGCAACACCTGCCCCGTTGACGTGGTGGGCAAAGTAAGCACTTCCGCCGACGCGGAAACGCTGTTCAACGCGGGCGCGGACAGGATAATAACCACTGATTACCGCACGCTTTCCCGCCAGAGGCTCGACGGCGTGAATATATAAAGAATCATAAATATCACACTTCAGGAGAAAATTATGGAAAACGGAATAAAATTTTACCCGAGCGTGGAATATAACCGCAAGCGCAGGCTCAAATACTTCGTGCTGTTCGCCGTGATGGTAACAATCTTCGCGCTGATGGACGTATGGTTCGTAACAACCAAGTTTTATATGGGGCTGTTTCTCAACGCGTTTATAATTCTGTTTATCGTTCTTACGCCTAAAACGCTGAAAGAAACGCCCGTCGGCAACAAACCCGCGGCGGAAATTTTTCAGGATAAGGTCGTGGTGATGGGTAAAACGATCGAGCGGAAGGCAATAACTTCCGTCGCGGCGATAGTCTATCTCGGCAAGGTCGGCAACCTTGTGGAGAACAGGCAGTTCCTCGAAAAGTGCGCGGCGGAAGCCCCTCTCGAAAATATGATGGGCTCGTTTGAAATAACTTACGAAAAGGACGGAAAGAAAGCCACCGAATACGCCGTTATCGAAAATATAACCGAGGCGCTTATGATCTTCGTAAAAGAGGGCAAAGCGGATTACCGCCTCGGCTACTCGCTCGGCAAGGAATACCGCCGTTCCGTTTATAACCTGAAGGAATACGCCGCCGAACAGGCAACCGCTGCCGAAACGAAAGTAAAAAGCAAGACCAAACAACTTATCTGACCGAGGATCGCGTATGTTGAATTATCACGAAATGCTCGAGGAAGAAATAGCGAAAAACGAAAAGGCAGGGAAATTTCCCCGCCTGCTTTTGCATTGCTGTTGCGCGCCGTGTTCTTCCTACTGCCTTGAATTTTTGGGCGGTCACTTCGATATAACGTGTTTCTTTTATAACCCGAACATAACC
Organism: Clostridia bacterium; assembly: GCA_017453885.1. GTDB lineage: Bacteria > Bacillota > Clostridia > Christensenellales > Borkfalkiaceae > RGIG3732. The sequence continues at coordinate 7,043 of JAFTDZ010000005.1, read as the reverse complement.
GATAAAGACGAATATTTACATAGATTGAACGAACTGAAAAACTACGTTTCCCGCGTGATAAACGGGGCTTATCCCGTGATAGACGGCGGTTTTGCTCCGGAGGTTTTCCTCTCCGCGGCGAAGGGAAAAGAGAGAGAGCGGGAAGGCGGCGCAAGGTGCTTTTCCTGCTATGCGATGCGCCTTGAAGAAACGTATAATAAGGCGAAGGAGGGCGGCTTCGATTATTTTGCCACCACGCTCACCGTAAGCCCGCACAAGAGGGCGGATAAGATAAACGAAATAGGTTATGCGCTTTCGGAAAGGGGTGGCGCGAAATACCTTCCTTCCGACTTCAAGAAGAAGGGCGGTTACGCCCGCTCTGTCCAACTTTCCAAAGAATACGGATTGTATCGGCAGAACTACTGCGGGTGCGAATTTTCAAGGAGAGTCGCCGAGGAGGAAGGGAGATGAAAAAGTTCTTTTCCGACTGCGCCGAAACAACGAAGAAGATAGGCGCCGAATACGCCGCCACGCTTGAAAAGGGCGACGTGGTGCTGCTTATCGGCGAGATGGGCGCGGGCAAAACCGCTTTCACGCAGGGGATAGCGGCGGGGCTCGGCGTGACCGCTAAAGTCACCAGCCCCACTTACGCGTATATGAACGATTACGGCGGGCTTTACCACTTCGATTGCTATCGGCTCTCTTCCGGCGAGGACGCCGAAGGGCTGGGGCTTACCGATTATTTTTATGCGGACGGGATATGCGTTATCGAATGGCCGGAGAATATAGCGGACGTTCTTCCCCGCGCCGCCAGAAAGGTGACCATAATAAAGACGGGCGAAAATACCCGCGAAATAATTGCGGAGGATATAAATTGAGTATTAACTACCTCGCCGTCGATACGAGCGGTTTTCATCTCACGGTGATAGCGCGCGGCGACCGCGGCGAATATACATATTACAACGAAAACTGTAATCTCAAACATTCTGTCACGCTTATGGACGCCGTTGAAGAATCTCTTTTTAAGGCAAACCTTAAAAAAGAGGAAGTTGACGTTTTCTGTTGCTGTATCGGGCCGGGATCGTTCACGGGGATAAGGATCGGCGTAGCAACGGTGAAGGCGCTCGGATACGCTCTCGATAAAAAAGTGCTGGGCGTAACTTCTTTCGACGCTTTGGCATATTATAATACAGCGGAAGATACTCTCGCCCTGATCGACGCGCGCCACGGCCACGTTTATTCCGCGGGGTATTCCGGCGGCAAAGTAATAATTCCGCCCGCATATACCGCTGTGGAAGATCTGGAGCGGTACAGGGGCAAATACAAATTCGCCTCGCCGTTTAAGATAGACGGCGTGGAAACGGAAATAATTCCGCCGGCGGAAGGATTCCGCAGGGCGGTGGAAGCAAAACTTTCTCTCTCGTCGAAAGACGCGGAAACTCTCCTGCCGCTCTATATAAGAAAAAGTCAGGCGGAGGAAGGGAGATGATACGCGCCTGGCTGGCGGAAGATACGCCCGCCGTGGCGGCTATCGAGCGGGAAAGTTTTTCCGATCCGTGGACGGAAGAAATGCTTTCCGCATCGCTGAATAATCCCGCTTTTTTCGGGTTTGTGTACGAGGAAGGCGGCGAAGTATGCGGCTACGTCGGCGTTATCCGTCCGGACGACGCTGAAATAGCCCTGATAGCCGTGCGCTCAGACAAGCGGCAAAAAGGCATTGGGCGGCAACTTCTTTTCAAGGCGATAGATCATGCGAAGGGAAACGGGGCGAAGAACGTTTTTCTCGAAGTGCGGGTTGGCAATATGCCCGCGCGCGCCCTGTACGACGGCGCCGGCTTTTTGCCCGTTTATGTGAGAAAAAGGTACTATTCCGACGGGGAGGACGCCCTCGTTATGGTCTTGCCGATAAAATAAAACTTTGCGGTGACGTATGGAAATTCCCTATTCCGCAGAAGAAAAGGGGAAGGGCAAGCCGTTGCTTTTTCTGCACGGTTACCTTTCAAGTAAGGAAAGTTTTTCGTATCAGACCGAATATCTGTCCCGCTATTTCAGGACGGTGGCGGTCGATCTTCCCGGCTTTGGCAAAACGCCCGAACCGACCTTCGGCTATTCGCTTTCCGATTACGTGGATTTCGTCCGCGCGGTGATAGACGAGCGTTGCGGCGGCAGGGCGGATATTATCGCCCACTCTTTCGGCGGACGCGTCGCGCTGAAACTCGCGGCGGAAAGCGGGGAGAAGGTGGGCAAAATGCTTCTCACCGGTTGCGCCGGAATGAAACCGCGCAGGAACATTACGTATTACGTCAAAACCGCGTACTATAAAACGGTTAAAAAACTTTCGCCCGCGCTTGCCGCCCGCTTTCGCGAAAGGCATTCGTCGGCGGACTACCGTTCTCTCTCGCCCGTAATGCGGGAGAGTTTCGTGAAGATCGTAAACGAACATCTCGAAAAGTGCCTGCCGCTCGTTTCCGCCCCCACGCTTTTCGTTTTCGGCGGTGCGGACAGGGAAACGCCGCCCTATATGGCAAGGCGGCTGAATGCCGGCGTGAAGGATAGCGCGCTCGTGTTTTTCGAGGGGCGCGGGCACTTTTGTTTTGCGGAAGAACCATTTCGGTTCAATGCGGTGGCAAGAGAGTTTTTTCTCTCGTAAACCCCGTAAATCTCACATTATCGGCATATTTGGAGGTTGAAATGAATCTATCTGTATTACTTGCGGGCGCTTTCGATTATCGCCTTTTGGAAACGGTAATAATATCGCTTGTCAATACCGTTTTAATGTTTTTCGCCTCGTTCAAATTTATGCAGACGCTTCAGCAATCCGGCTACGAGGGCAAGGGGTACCTCTCCTGGCTGAAGCGGCGCGATAACATTTATATGATGCGACTCGTCATCGTGTCGTTTTTGAGCGTGCTCGCCTTTATGATATTCAATATCGCCGTGATGATATTCGTAGATGCCGAATGGATAGCCCATACGGGATTCGTATTTTACGTATTATTCCTCGCCGTTTACATAAAAAAGGACAGGGTAACCAAGGCGAAAGTGCCGCTTATCAAAACTAACAGGGTAAAGCGGCTGATAGTCACCTTCGTGTTGGTAAGTTTGCTTACCACCGCGCTCGCGCTTTCGCTTCTTAACCTTATAGGGCTGTGGGACGATACCTCTCTGCTCTTCAGGCTGCGTTACGGCGTCGTGTGTTTTTCGCCGCTGTTGCTTCCATTTACGGTACTCGCCGCATTTTATATAAACGAACCGTTCGAGCGGTACAACAATAACAGGTATATCCGCAAGGCGACCGAAACTTTAGCCGAGCGCGGCGACCTTATAAAAATAGGTATAACCGGCAGTTACGGCAAGACCAGCGTCAAGGAAATTCTCCTCTCGATACTTTCCGAAAAGTATTCGGTACTCGCCACGCCGCACTCCTTCAACACGCCGATGGGCATCTGCAAAACGGTAAAAAAACTCAAGCCCTCACATCAGGTATTCATAGCGGAAATGGGCGCGCGCAACGTGGGCGACATAAGGGAACTTGCGGAGATGGTAAAGCCTTCCTACGCTATAATTACGGGCATAACGGGGCAGCATATAGAAACTTTCGGCTCGCTTGAAAATATCCGCAAAACCAAGTACGAACTTATCGAAAATATGGAAAAAGGCGGTTTCGTCGTGTTCTCCGCAGACAGCGCCAACACTTACGAATTATATAAAAAGTGCCCTGAAACAAAGGTTATCGCGGGTACAAACAAGGAACGCTCGCCCGAAGTTTATGCGGAAAACGTAAAGGTCACGGCAAACGGAACGCGCTTTACGCTCTGCCGCGGCGACGAGAGAACGGAATGTTCAACCTCTCTTATGGGCACGCACAACGTGTCTAATATCTGCCTTGCGGCGGCGATGGCTTACGGGCTCGGAATGAACGGCGCGGAGATAGCCGCGGGGATAAACCGCGTAAAGCCCATCAAGCACCGGCTGGAACTCGTTCCGAACGACAAGGGCTTTACGATAATAGACGATTCTTACAACGCCAACGTCAACGGCACTATCGCCGCGATGGAGGTGCTGGACTGCTTCGACGGCAGAAAAATAGTCGTCACGCCCGGGCTCGTGGAACTCGGCGCTACCAAGGAATACGAAAATTATCAACTCGGCAGGCGGCTCGGCGCGCACGCGGACGCGGTCATCCTCGTCGGCAAACGCCGCATCGACAAGATAAAGGACGGACTTATTTCCGTGGAATTTCCCGCTGATAATATCGTTTGCGTAAACGACCTCGAGGCGGCGGAAACCGCCCTCGCGAAGATAGCCTCTCCCGGCGACGTGATAATTTTCGAAAACGACCTTCCCGATAAGTACAACTGACGTCGTTACCGCAAAAGAAAAATTTTTTCAGAAACACTTCGGATAAAACGCGGGGTGTTTTTATTTTTCCCGCGCTGTAAAATGGAGGGTTTTATGAAAAGCGAAAATGCAAAAAACGTACTCGTAACTTTCGGCGGGATCTCCTGCGAACACGATATTTCCGTTATAACGGGGGTGCTTGCGCTCAACTGTCTGAACGGTGAAAAATACAATCCCGTGCCCTTTTACATAACCGAAAACGGCTGTTTTACGGGGGATAAGTTGTTCGACGTGTCCTTCTACCGGAACTTTACCGAAAAGGGGTTGACGCGTTGCGCGGTGTTCCCGTCGGACGGCAGGCTCTACTGCGTCGAACGCGGCAGGCTCAAACCCTTATGCGAAGTTTACTGCGCTCTCAACTGTTGCCACGGGCTGAACGGAGAGGACGGCAGCGTGGCGGGGCTTATGCGGCTGGCGGGCATTCCGTTCGCCTCGCCGGATATGCTGTCGTCGTCCGTTTACATGGATAAGGCGGCAACGAAAGTTTACCTCGAAGGGCTCGGCGTAAAGACCTTGCCTTACAGGGTTACGAGCAAGGCGGAATATTTCAGAAATCCCGACCTCGCGCTCGCCTTAGCGGAGAGGAATATCGGTTACCCCGCCATCGTAAAGCCGGCGCGGCTCGGCTCCAGCATCGGCGTGAAGCGCGCGGACGACCGCAACGGACTTGTCGCCGCCGTGGAGTACGCGCTGAAGTTCGACGGGAAGATAATAATAGAAAAGGCGCTTACCGACTTTACCGAAATAAACTGCGCGGCTTACCTTTCGGGCGGGCGGGTAATCGTTTCCGAATGTGAAAATCCGCTGCCGTCGGGCGGTATCCTGTCGTTTGAAGATAAGTACGAAAGCGGCGTAAAACGCGGGTTAACGCGCAAATTTCCCGCGGAAATACCCGCGGAGATCTCCGATAAAATAAAGGCGATAACCGAAAAGGTATATCGTGAAACTTACGTAAACGGCGTTATCCGTATAGACTACCTATTGAGCGGCGAGGAGATATATCTGAACGAGGTGAACACCGTTCCCGGCTCGCTGTCGCTGTATCTTTTCAACGAGAGAACAGCCGAATTCAATAAAACGCTGACCGAACTTATAGAGGAAGGGGTGAAGGCTCGGCGCGATTACGATAACGGAACTTTTACATACCGCTCGAACGTTTTGAGCGGCGTAGGCGGCAAAAAGGGTGTAAAACGTTCGACAAATCGCCCCTGAAGTGATATAATATAAAGGATTTAAGCGGGCCGTGCGGTTGCGGGAATGAAAATTCACGAGGAAAGTCCGGGCTTCACGGCGGCAAGGGTGCCGGCTAATTACCGGTGAAGGCGACTTCAAGGAAAGTGCAACAGAAATAAACCGCAGCCTTTTCGGCTGTAAGGATGGAAAGGGGAGGTAAGGGCTCACCGGCGGGGCGGTAACGCTCCGCGCTATGTAAACCCCACCCGAAGCAAGACTGAACCGAAAGGATTCCGCCGCCATTACCTTCGGTATAAATTACGTCGCTCGAGCATTGCGGCAACGCTCTGCCAAGATAGATAACCGCATTAAACGACAGAACCCGGCTTACAGGTCCGACTTAAATCAAAAGAACAAAACGCGCCCGCGGGCTTTCCCGCAAGGCGCTTATAAAAAAGAAAAGCCCCGTATTTCTCACGAAAACGAGGCTTTTTTGCCGTATTTTATTCGGCTTTACCGGCGGCGAGGCGCACGCATTCGTAAGCGCCGTTATAATAACCGCTTTCTTTCAGTTTGTCTATCTCGTCGCACATATGGGGGATTATTTCCCTGTCGGAGATAAGCCTGTCGAGCATGGCGTTCATAGACTTTTTATCCGGGCATTCGTAGGTGGAATCTCCGAACTCCCTTCCGTGTATCGCGCCGTAAACTTCATGCCCGCCTATATGCCGCATGAACACTTTCGGTATGGGGTAGTAAACGAGTTCGCTCGGCTTGGTAACGAGCAGGTCGGTCACCGGCATCAGCAGATTGGTGGAATATACCGCCTCGAAGATATTTTCGTTATATACAGCGTAAACGCCTTCCGCGTCGCCGTCTTTCAGGCTCTCCGCCGTCGCCTTGAGTTTGCCGTACTCGTTGAAAAATTCTTTACACTTGAGTTCGGGTATCTTCGCGAGCAGTTTTTTGTAAACATCCGTGTGGTCGCCGAAGTTGATGAACAGGGCAACTTTGTTTTCGTTTACGTATGGCAGAAGGTGTTTTACCATATCGAGGAACAGGTCGAACCCGGCGCCCGCGCCGCCCACGGTCATAAGTATCCTTATCGGTTTCCCGTGGGAAATACGGGCTTTTCTGCGTTCGTTCACCTCTTTCAGATCGCATAAAAGTTCGTGATCGACATAGCAGCCCACCATCTTAAGGTCGCTTTCGGGCATACCCTTAAGGGGTGTTTTTGCAAAGCCGTTAAGCGTTTTGTAGCCGAGGTAGGCGTAAGGCGTCTGTACGGTGTGAACGGCTCCTTCCGAAAGGTGCAGGGCCATGGGCCAGTTGTCCGGTATGGCGTTGACAACGCTCTTCATTCCGGCGTGTACGGCTGCCTGCGCCGGCCATACGTGCGTGGCGATATACGGTATTTCCTTGCCGATATTTTTGAATATGGGAACGAGCAATTCGCTGTTCTTCTGATCCACCGCGTTATACGTCAGTTT
>JAFTDZ010000067.1 GCA_017453885.1 Clostridia bacterium | reverse complement strand
TGCAAGGCAAATTATGCAACGAGTTGCTTTCGGCAACTCGTTTGCTTTTATGCCTGCGGCTCCTTTGTCCCGAAAACTTTTACTGCGCAAAACTTTTCTGGAACCCTTTTTGTGCAAGGCAAATTATGCAACGAGTTGCTTTTTAGCAACTCGTTTGCTTTTATGCCTGCGGCTCCTTTATCCCGAAAACTTTTACTGCGCAAAACTTTTCGGGAACCCTGTTGGTCAATAAGGTCGGCTCCGCATTCTTTGCAACGCGTAATGAAAGTATAACGCAGTTCGTGAGGGTGGCGGTTAGGAAATAGGAATTTTACATGACTTTGAAGGGTGGATTTATCGTTAATAATTCCCGTATTTTTACCGGATTTGGAAATTTGACAAAAAAACATATTATGCAAAAATCCTAAACAATTTGTGTTTTTTTCCTATTGACTTTACGAATTTTATTGTTTTATAATTATTTTATAAAACAGATACGTACGTATCGGAATGCAAGGTGAGATTTTTATGAGAAAAAAAATATTGTTGTTTTGTTTGGCGATAGTTTTTGTGATGATCAGCATAGCGTGCAAAAAACTACCTAAAACGCCTGAATTTATTGAAAAGCCCGAACTTGCGGATAAAAATTTATCCTTTATTGAAAGCGACTGGCTTGTTCAATCGGGAACTTGGAATTTTGACGGAAACGTTCTCACGCAGTCGTCCTATGGCGTTACGGGCAGGATATTGCACAATTGTGTTGACGATCAGAATTACCTCAATTTATCCGTTGACATTAAATTATCAAACGAAGCGACCGAAGGCGGTTTGGAATTCCGCGCCGGATATCAATATAACGCTAAAGAAAGACTTACGTTCGTCTTGGATAAAAAGAACGATTCAGCAGGTATATACGTACAGTCTGGTAGCAGAGCGGCGGCGGATAAAAAGGATTTGCCGGTAAAGGCAGATCGTTGGTATCGCCTGCGCGTGGAACTTTCCGGAGTTAGTGCAAACTACTATATAGACGACGAATTATGGATTACGCGTAACGACGTGAGCCTTAAAGAAGATTGCGGATATATCTGTTTATTGTCGGAAAGCGGGGGTATATCTTTCAGAAATTTTGAATACACTACAGATTTAGACAGGAGTTATACATGGGAAGAACTCGTTTCGGCATCAGACGTTTCCAAATCCGGTTGGGATCGCTTTAACGCAAATAAGTTCGAGTATCCTTACGTGGGGCTCGGCAGAACTACGCTGCTCGTAGGCCCTTACGGTTTTTTAACGCCCGAGGCGAATCGCCCCGGATTACAATCATATCAATATAAAAACGATCCCGCGCTGATATACGATTATTGGTGGGACGACGCTATAAAAGTAACGCCGTTCACTTTCAGCGGCGGGTATATGGTAAAAGGCAGGGTCAGAAACGGCAAAGTTACCGAAGACGTCCGCACCGCATATTCGCAACGCATTGATATATCGAGCGGTTTGCTCTCCACCGTTCTCACCCTTGACGTAGAAGGCGAATACGTTAACTCGGTACGGGAAATGATAGTGAATACCGACGGCGTTGTCGCATACAGGATAACCAACGACACCAAATCGGACTTCGCTTTCGAAGCAAATACGGAAGCCGGTTTTCACGCCGAATACTCTGCAATGGAAAACGGTTTCGTCATAAGGAGCAATTTGAGAAAAGACACCGAAAACCAAGCATATCTTGCGGTTAAGGGAGTTTCGGACAAAGGCGTAAACGTTGACCTTGAAAACGGAAGAATCACGTTCAAGGCGACCGATAAACCGGTATATATTTACCTTTCGCCGTCGTCAACTCTCAACGAGGGCGACGGTGCGAAGGTGGGTGCAATAGAAAGATTAAACAGGGCAAACTTCGATACCGCCTTAAAGCAGGGCGAAGAAATTTATAACGACGTATATTCCCGCTCGCAGATATCCATACCCGATAAAGGTATGGGCGTGTGGTACGTGCGCTCGCTTTTCTATCACGTGGTATCCATGTACGGTACGCGCGTTCCCGTAGGTTGCTACGGAAGCAATCCGGACGGTTTTTTCGGGAACGTATGTTTCGAATATGACTTGATGTTCCAGCAATTCGCCATGCTTTATCTAAACCAGACGGAACTTTCGGGAAGTTCCGTGGATTGGGTTATCAACGTTAAGGAAAACGTCAACCGACTTGCAAGAGAAGGTTATACCGACAAATACGGTACGACTTTGCCCGTGCTTATCGAAAACGGTTATATGTACACCTGGCTTATGGGGTGGGACGGTTCTCCCGCGCACGGCGACGAGGTGGATCACGAGGCGAATTGGCCGGTGTTTTTCCCCGGTGCAAACGTTGCGTTAAGCGTTCTAAAACAGGCGGAATATACCGACGGCGATCTTACCGAGGCAAAGGATATTATGGCGGGGCAACTCCGCGTTCTTCTCTCGCTGTTTGAATATTCCGAAGAGGACGATTGGTGGTGGAGCATAAATATGAATACGGGTGAAGGAATGAAATTTTCGGTCGGTTACGGTAACCGTAACGCGGCGGCGGTCTGTTCTATACGCGCAATGCAAAAAATATATGAACGCGCCCCCGAACTTTTCACCGAGGAGGACGTGGCAGAACTTGAGGTCTGGGTAAAAATGCTCGATAAAATGTGGCCTGCGTCATATTATAATACCCGTTTCCACACGGGTGTGGGCGGAGAATATCTGCCTACTACTATAGGCGCGGGCGGGGACGTGGATACCTTCGTATGCGTATTCCCGATGATGCTCGCTTGGTATAACTGTTATCCTTACGATATGGACGAAGTAACCCTGACGGCGATAGGTTACAAGGGCGAGGACGGCGGTAATTTCAAATACTTTTTCAACGCGCCGTGGGCGGCGTTTCTCGCCGCGAGAACGGGACAGGCGGAACTTGCGGAAAATTACGCTAAACACGTTCTTAAACCTATATGCCTGTACGACGACGCGTACTTCTGTGAAAACTTATATGACGAAAGCGACTATAAACGTTCCCCCGAAACGGGTGCGCACGGCGCTTACCTTATGGCGATCTCCGCTATGATGTTCGACGGCGAAAACGAAGACCGTATAACTATATTTCCGGCAATTTCAGAGCAGTGGCAGAAAACGGGAGTAAGTTTCGGAAGGTATCTCGCAACGGGAAATATTGAAGTTTCGGCGGAATTCACAAACGAAAAGACCGCGGTAACGCTTAAAAATAATTCGGCGGTAACGGTAACGAGAGAAATGCGTGTTCGCGTATC
>JAFTDZ010000066.1 GCA_017453885.1 Clostridia bacterium | reverse complement strand
TTCGTCTATAAGTTCCACCTCGTAAGGGCGGTAGCGGAACAGGCAATGCAGCAGGGACAGGAAGTATTGTATCTTGCTTTTGCGCTTTTTGGATTCGTAGTGGCGGAGAATATCCACGTCAATCCCGCATCCGGCAATGTTCATTCCGCGGACGCCGCCGAAATCGAAGTAGTCGGTGTAACGCGGGGTTCCGTTAAGGATAACGTCAAGCGATTCGAGCGGTTTTTGGGGAAGCCCGAGCGTCGCGGCGAAGTCGTTGCCCGTCCCGGCGGGTATCACGCCGAAAGTTATCTTTTCCGGATCGGTCAGGCCGTTCAGCACCTCGTGAACGGTGCCGTCCCCGCCCATGGCGATTATCGTGTCCGCCCCGTTTTCGCACAGGGAACGCGTAAGCGCCGTGGCGTGTTTGGGGTATTCGGTCGGGTGAAAACGGTAATCTACGCCGAGTTCTTTGAGTTTCGGCTCTATTATGCCGCGGTATTTTTTCGCGCGGCCCTTGCCTGCGTTTTCGTAAATAACGATGTCGATCATTTGTTTTTCCTCACGTGCCGTATGTGATTATAGCATACTTTCCTCTTTTTCGCAAACGTTTTTCGTAAGGAAGCGTGTTTATCCCGAAGAAAGCGAACGTGTTTTACGCGTTTTCCGCGGTTTTGCTTTTTTCGGGGCAGGCGGTCGGTTCTTTCTCGAAACGCCGATTTTCCCGTTCGAGGCAGGGTTTTTGCCCTTTTTTGCCGCCCGTTTGGAAGAAAATACCGCCGAATTGTGAAAAGTGTGTAAAATTTACGGTAAATTAAAAGAAAAAACTTGACTGATTTATTATTAAAATATATAATATTTTCACCTAAGATTATTTTCAATGACGGTTTTGTCGGCCGATATTGAAAATATCGGGAGATAAACTGTTCAAGGAGATAACAGTATGGGTGCATTTTTCAGACGAATTTTAGCATTTTTGTTAGGATTCATCATGTCGTTCGTGGCTGTATTCGGCGGTTTGGGTTTAGGCGCTTACTGGGCGTACAAGAACCTTTCCATCAGTACCTTAACGGGCGATCCGGACGAAGATCCGGTGGTGTCCAACGTAGTTGACAGAATGACTATCGAGGACTTCGTGGCGGATTTAAGGGCTTACATGGGTGATCCCAACAGTTACACCGTGGGCGAACTCGAAGAAAAGTACGGCGTAGATCTTTCCGGCCTTATGGGGGATTTCGCCAAGGGCGACGAGTATAAGAATATTCAACTCCTCGCGCTTTTCACGGGGGACACGGAAACTTTGCTCGGCAGCGTCAACCTCAACGTGATCCTCGGAGCCTTCCCCGACGGCATGCTTTCGGATAAAGCCAAGGCGCAGTTCGGTAAACATTCCGTTCTCGACCTCGTAAAAGAGGGCGACCTCGCGGAAAAACTGAACGACGTTTTCGGCACGCTCGAAGTGGGCGACCTTCTCGGGATAATTTTCGACGAAGTGACCGAATACGACGAGAACGGTAAACCCGTCCGCAAATTCGTTCTCAAGGACGAGATAAAGAATTCCGTGGGCAACGAAGGGCTGGCGTCGCTCGCCTCCGTTATAGGCGGGGTGGAAATTTCCGCCGTGGTAAGGGCGGCTTCTTCCTCGTACGAAAATAACCTTCTCGACGAAATAATGAACTACGGCCTCACGGACGTGGGCGATATAGACATAGGCAAGTTCCTCGTCGATTTCATTCCCGAATCGGTAGATCTTCCCGTTTCGATAGAAAAGATGTTCGGCGGCAAGACCTTCAGGGATATAATCAGCGGCGAATTGCACGACTATTCGATAGACCCCGTAAGTCTGCTTTCCGGTATGACCGTGGCGAGCATTATGGGCTACGAGACCAATGACGACGGCGTCCTTGTGGATAAGAAGGGCGAACCCGTCACCGGTCTGCTCAAAGATATAGCCGACCTCAACGTGGGCGATATAATAGCCGCGCTGATAACCACCGGCGGCGACAGCGGTATAACCACCAAACAGGTAATAGACTACGTTCTCGGTGAAGAGACGCCGCTCAACAACGTAACGGTGGGAAGTTTCGCGGAGACTATCCTCGGCGTAAAGAAGGAAGACGGCGTATGGAAGGATAAAGACGGCAATCCTCTGGAAGGAATACTCGCCTCGGCTTCAGCGCTCTTCGATATAAACGTTCTCGAAACCGTTCGCCTGTTCACCGGCGAGGAAGGTTTCACCCTCGATAAACTTGCGGACGTTCTCGACGGTATTTCGCTTGGCGATTTCGTCAACCCCATTCTCAAGATAGACGAGAACGAGGAACAGACGGGCATCAACGCCCTTATCGCGGGCGTCGGCACCATCGAGATAGCCGAAGTTATAAGGGGTATAAACGAACTTTCCGAAACGGGCGACGCGACCGCTCTTATCGAAGCGGTAGCGGGCAACGGCCTCGGCGACGTTGAACTCGGCACCGTTCTCGGTTATACAAAAGACGGCGACGGTAACTGGGTATCGGCGGACGGCGGCAGCATTCCCGCTCTCCTCGAAGATATACTCGGCTACTCCATAGGCGGCGTTCTCGACGCGCTTACCGTCACCGATGCCGACGGCAAGATAAAATTCGATATAGATCCCGTCGAAATAATCGATTATCTCCTTTCCGATATTTCAGTAAAAGATATTATCGTTACGTTTGCTCCCGATATTTACGAGAGAATAGCCAACGTTCTCCCCGACAATATCGTTGAACTTCTCGAAACTTCCATAGGTTACATAGTCAAGTGCTTCGATCCGGACAGGAAGGAAGAATTCTACTTCTTCAACGAAGGGCTCACCGTGAACGACGCGTTGAAGATAGTGAACGGCCTGCTCGAAGAATTCGTTCCGGCGGTTACGGAAAACAAATATTACCTCGCCGTTAAAGACCTTATAAGCGACCTCGTGGGAGAGGCGGTTCTCGTGGAGACTTATCCTCTCGCGTTTACGCCGGGCAACGTTCCCGAAATGCTCCTCAACAGGAAGATAGACGGAGAAATAGTGCCCGCGCTCGAAAAGTTTATCAAGGCGATAGCGGACTTCGACCTCGAAAAGAGGACGGATATATTCGAACTTTTAGGCGAACTTACCATAAACGATTTCATTAAAGATCCCGTCGGTTCGATACGCGTTGTCGTAGATAACGCCGTCGACGTCGGCTTCGACAGAGTGAACGATATGGTAGCGGGGCTTTACTTCAATAAAGATTACGACGATACCGTTACCTGGGAAAAGGTTGTAATATACTCCACTTACGGCGTGGCGGGCGTTCTCGCTTACATATTCGCGCACGACGAAGTTT
>JAFTDZ010000004.1 GCA_017453885.1 Clostridia bacterium | reverse complement strand
TACGCCGATCCTTCCCTCGCGAAGGAATTGATAGGTTTCGTTGCGGAAAAGAATCTCGACGATATGTGCGCGGACGCGCTCCGTTGGCAGACGATGAACCCCGACGGCTATCCCGAAGATTGATCGCTTATCAAGTAAAAAACCCCGTAAAACACGCGTTTTGCGGGGTTTTTGAATTTTTTGCCGCAAAGTTAAGGCTTTCGCCATTTACCCGCGCGGCGAAAAAATGCGTTTTACTGCATTATTTAAGCGTATAATATTCTTTTCATGGTTATAAATTCTTTACATTTTTATTGTTTTATTATATAATATAACGAGCAGAAATCAAACAGAAATCAAAAAACGACAGCACGCTTTCGAAAAGAGAAGAATAATGAAACATATCGTCGAAGAGAGAGAAAAGAATATCCGTCGGCTGGTTATGATAGTTGACGACGAACCGATAAACCGCAGCCTGCTCGGGTTTATAGTGCGCGAGCATTACGACGTTATCACCGCAGAAAACGGCAAGGACGCATACGAGATGATAGCGCGGAACAAGCGCAATCTTTCGCTTATTTTGCTCGATATTATCATGCCCGTAATGGACGGGTACGAACTTTTATCAAAACTTCACGAAGATCCCGTTCTCAAAAAGATACCGGTCATAGTTCTTACTTCCGAAAAGAGCGCGGAAGTAAAAAGCCTCGGGCTGGGCGCGGTGGACTTTATACCGAAGCCTTACGATATGCCGGACGTTATCCTCGCGCGGATAAGCCGCGCTATAGAACTTGCCGAGGATCGCGCCGTGTTGAACGCTGCCGAAACCGACGCGCTCACCGGTCTTTACATAAGGGAATTTTTCTTTATTCACGTCAGCCGTTTCAACGTTTTCGCGCCGGATATGCTTATGGACGCGGTGGTCGTAAACGTGAACAAACTGCACATAGTAAACGAACTGATGGGGCGCGAATACGGTGACGCCGTTCTCCGCGCCATTGCCGACAAGATGAAGGAGATAGCCGAAAAGACGGAAGGAATAGCCTGCCGTTGCGACGGGGATACCTTCTTTTTATACATATCGCATCAAAATGCGGAAACTTATTCCGCCTGGTTCGACGAGATAACCGCCGCCGCCAACGGTCTGACAGGCAGCGCGCGCATAACGATAAGGATAGGCGTTTACCAGAACGTGGACGGGAAGGCGGACGCCGAACAAGCCTTCGACCGAGCCACGGTTGCCTGTAAGACGTTGCACAATAAATACGGCGCGAAATACGCGTTTTACGATATGGATATGCGTGAGAAGGAGATCTACGACGAAAGACTTCTCGGCGATATGAACGACGCCCTCGAACAGGGGCAATTCAAGGTCTATTACCAGCCGAAATACAATATTTCCGGAGATAGACCAAAACTCGTCAGCGCGGAAGCGCTCGTTCGGTGGATACACCCCGAACTCGGTTTCGTAAGCCCCGCCTCGTTCATATCGCTGTTTGAAAAGAACGGGCTTATCGGCAAACTCGACCGCTACGTATGGAAAGAGGCGGCGCGCCGCGAGAGGGAGTGGAAGGAGAAATACGGCGTTACCGTTCCCGTTTCCGTAAACGTTTCGAGAATGGATATTTACGATCCCGACCTTGAAAATACCCTTATGGGCATAGTGAAGGAAAACGGTCTCGATCCGCACGAATTTTACCTCGAGATAACCGAATCCGCCTACACCGAAAATTCCGAGCAGATAATAAAAAAGGTATCAGGTCTCAGAGAAAAGGGCTTCGTTGTGGAAATGGACGATTTCGGCTCGGGTTACTCCTCGCTCAATATGCTCGCCGCTCTCCCGATAGACGTTCTTAAACTCGATATGCGGTTCATCCGCAATATCTGCGAGAGCGAGAAGGATTACCGCCTCGTTAAACTTATGATAGATATAGCCAACCTTATGTCTATACCGACCATAGCCGAAGGCGTGGAAACGGAAGAACAACTCCGCCTGCTCAAAGAGGGCGGGTGCGAAGTGGTTCAGGGCTATTACTTCTCCAGACCTCTGCCGGCGGCGGAGTTCGAGGAGACGATAAAAAAAGGCTTCGACCTGTAGAGGAACGATATGATCACTATAGAAAAACTCAAAGAATACGGCGCGAACGTTGAAGAAGGGCTTGGCAGATGCATGAATAACGAGGCTTTTTACATTCGCCTTGTGGAAATGGTCCTGCCGGACGATAAACTCGATATTCTGGAACAACGCATTTCATCGGGCGACCTCGACGGGGCGTTTGAAACAGCTCACTCGCTGAAGGGTATGTACGGCAACCTTTCGCTCACGCCCATATATATGCCCGTTTACGAGATCACCGAACATCTTCGCGGCAGGTCGCGCATCGACTATTCGGCTCTCCTTTCCGAGGCGAAAAGGCAGAAAAAACTTTTGGAGGAACTCGCCAAGGGTTAAACGGGCGAATAATTTTTGCCTCCGCGAAACAAACTTAAAAAAACGGCGGGCAATTTTCTCCCGCAAGGAATATAAAATAATATATAAAGCAACTATATTATTAGCCGCGTTTCGTAAAAAACACCGCGCCTTCGTCCAATGCGCAAGAGTTTATTACGCCATTTCTTTGACAAATTCAACGCGACGTGCTATAATATATAAAAACACGTAAAGATGATGGAAAAACAAGACTTGAAAACCGAAGAAAAAAAGGTTTTGATCAAAAATCCCGTTTGGCGGGAGATAGTCCGTTCGGCGATAACGCTTGCCGTTATGGTCGGTATGGCGGCCGTTCTTTATTTCAGCGATACGCCTAACCCGAATATTATACTTATAGCCGGCGTCGTGGTGTTCACATCTATGTTCGGCTTTGTTCAGGGCTCGGTCGCAACGGCGGTACTTATAGCCTACTCTATGTTTTTCTTCTCGAAGGATAACGTGTTTTTTGTTTTTGAGGGCAATAATTTGCAAAAGGTGATAGTTTCGGCGGTCGGCTCTCTTATATGCCTGTTCTTCGTCGGCGCGCTTAAGAAAACGCAAAGCCTTTACGTTAAAAAACTACGCGAAACGAACCAACTGTTGCTTCGCGACAACGAGAAGTTAGAACTCGCTTCGGTGACGGATCCTTTGACCACTACCAAAAACCGCCTCGCTTTCAGAAACGATTTCGATAAATTCCGCAATTCCGATATCCGTATCGTTATGCTCGATATAGATGATTTCAAGCAGATAAACGACAACTACAGCCACACCGCGGGC
>JAFTDZ010000065.1 GCA_017453885.1 Clostridia bacterium | reverse complement strand
TTATAAAGAACGGTTTACTGTTAGGCGAACGGAGAAAGCCCTTCGATACGGCGTTTCCCGTTCCGGTTTTGAAAAAGACGGAACTTTTTTGCGGATAATCATAATTACGCGTTCAACGCGTAGTTTGCGGTAGCCCTAAAATGGCATGATACCGGCAGCGCTATTCGCACGGTGAATTGTCTGCCAACCGCAATCTTTTTTCAGACTGCTGCTAAAGCAGCCTATTGAGATTGTAAAATAAAGTGTGTAAGTTAGAAAAAAAGAACTTACGCACTTTATTTTACACTCTCCCATATAATGCGGCAAGGTTTCTTTTACCGTAACCTTGCCGTTTCTACTGCCAGCGAGTTTATATGCAATCGACGGAGAAAAATCTTTTATATAATTGTTGAGCGAAACAGTTGCCGTGTTCCCCGCTTTGACCTCTACCGGAACAACCTCTCCGTTCTTTTCAATTAAAAACTCTATCTCGTGTTCGCTATCGGGCTTAAAGTAATATAAAGTATAACCGCGTTTAATAAGGCACTCCGAAATAATATTTTCATAAATACCGCCACGGGCATTACCTCTTAATGTATCGTTCAGAACGGCAAGTTTCGTTTCGAAACCGTACATACAGCAAAGCAGTCCCGTATCGTTTATATACAACTTAAATTGATCTTCGTTTGAATTTGCCATAAGCGGAAGATACGGTTCATGAACGTTAAAACAGGCGTTTACGATTTCAGAATCTTTTAACCATTGAACGCTTCCGCCGTATTTTCTACGTGTTTGTCCTTTCTCTACGGTCGAATACTGAAACTTCTTTAATTCTTTTGCAAGTTGCTTTGGAACTGCATCGTAGCACATACGAACCAACTGCTTTTCTTTACCTTTTGCGTGTTTGGAAATATCGTCCCTATATTCCGAAATAATATCTTTTTGGATCGTATCGACGCGATTAAAATCTTTGTATCGAACAAAATCCGCAACTACTTCAGGCATTCCCCCCACAACCATAAACTCACGGAAAAGCGATTCGTATTTTTTATGAATACTTTCCGGTATAGTTTCGCCGGATTCATAATAAGACCTTACAACGTTTACGGCATCGGAATCATATCCGTATGCCCACAGAAATTCTTCAAAATCAAGCGAATACATTACGATTTGCGTTTCGTATCCAACCGGTACGGAATCAGGAATTTCAACACTATCGTCATCATCTTCTCCGTAAGTCAACCCCATAAGCGAACCTGAAGATATTACGTCAAAACGCATATCTTCCGCTAAAAATTTTATGGCGGTTCTGGCATTTCCGCATCGTTGAATTTCATCGAGAAATATAAGCGTATTTCCGGGAATGAGATGAAAATTACGGATATTTGCGGTTATTCTTTTAAGAATTTCCTCCGATGTCAAATCCCCGTCAAATATGGATTTGAGTGCCGGTTGGCGAAAAAAATCAATACAAACAAAGGATTTATATTCTTTTTTCCCGAATTCCTTTACGATAAAGGATTTACCTACCTGCCTTGCGCCCTTTACGAGAAGGCACTTTTTTATTTGTTCCGCTTCCCGACTTTTTTTCCATTCGAGCAGCCTGTCGTACACTTTACGTTTTAACATAGTTATAATTACTCCTAATTTGTATTAATAATTATACATAAATTTGGAGTGAATGTCAAATATATTTTACATAAATTTAGGGTAATGTATTATCGGTTTTTACATATTTTTATAATCATATTGTAAAAGTCAGGAAAAATTGACTCGGTTTCATAAACGGCTTTATTACGGCGGTTTTTAACTAAATATCAATTCACTTCCGGTTCGAGCGGGCCGGCGAGTTCTTTCACGAAGAATAATTTGCCGGGGAGCGTAGGAATATAACTCGAAGTTACGTGGCGAGACGGGCCGTAGCGGAGCGTCATCCAGAAACTCATTCCCTGCCATTGCATTCCGCGGTTAAAAGCGCCGTCCGCCCCGCCGATAGCGTAATCCGCCTGCAAAAACAAACCGGGGCCTATCGTGTTCGCACGGCACGGCACGAGCGACGTTCTCGACTTGAACGAAGTGATGGCGTTTTGCTCTATAGTGAGCGGGTGAAGTTGCACGGCTACGCGATAGGGCTGCCTTTTCCATTCCGCCTCGCTCTTGAATTCCGCGCCGATGGTCGGCTCCCAGAAAGCGATGTGGCACATCCTGCCGATGCCGTACACCAAAACGAGTTTAGCCCCCTCTTTCTTAAGTTTTTCTATCTTTTCGGGGTAGGTGGGCAGATTGTCTTTCAGGGCGAAATTCCTGTGGCTTTCGGGCACGGTAAGTTTGCCCAGCGGATTATAAAACGCCTGCTCCATAGCGTTTTGGAAAGAGGCTTCGCCCGTCATGGTGTTGCCTTCGCCATCCGCCCATTCGTCCATATTGAAACACCATACGTTTTTGCACGAAACGTTCCATTCCTTCAAAAAATATACCGCCCACTTATACATGCCCATAGGTCCTACGGGGAGAATGAAGGCAATCTTTCTGCCTTCCTCGTTCGCCTTCTTTATTTCGTTTGCGATCTCGTGCCCCA
>JAFTDZ010000064.1 GCA_017453885.1 Clostridia bacterium | reverse complement strand
CCGGAACGAACTTGAAACGGGTACCGTAAACGTTTCGGCAAAAGCGATCGACGACGCGGTGAAAAGCGGCGTGGCGCTGAAAGTGGTGGGCATAATAAAGCCGAAGGTATCCGCGGCGGCAACTTCCATAAACGGCACCGTAGCCTACAGCCCCGACCTCGTCAGATACGTTATGAAGGAATCCGCGAAGTCTTATCTCGTGGAATGGCAACGCAACAACCCCGATAAGGACGTGCTTGCCGGCGGCAAACCTTTCCGGACGCCCGAGGAATACGTTTATTCTCTCGACGACGTTAAACTCGACGTGGCGACCTTCCTCTCGTCTTACTATTCCGCGTCAACTCAAGCGTCAACCATCTCCGCTATGTCCGAAAAAGTGACTGCGGCTATGATCTCCGCGTACGTCGATCAGGGAATGACCGAGGAAGACGCGAAAGCCGCCCTTATCTCCGTATTCGAACAGGCGGACAGAAGTTCTTCGAGGGCGTTCTCGTCCCGCTACGTCACATATGAAAGCCGCCTTGCGAGCCTCGGTTACGTTGACGAGGAAGATCCCGACGCGATACGCATCTACGCGGTAGACTTCGAAGGGAAGGACAATATCGTCGCCTGGATAGAAAACTACAATTCCGCCGTGACCGAAAACGGCAATGACGACGAAGTGATAAGTTACACCGATTACGTTGGGCTTATGATGAGTTCCATAAGCACGATAATCAACGCTATAAGTTACGTTTTGATAGGCTTCGTGGCGATCTCTCTCATAGTTTCCTCTATAATGATAGGCGTTATAACCTATATTTCCGTACTCGAGAGGACGAAGGAAATAGGGGTTTTGAGAAGCATCGGCGCAAGCAAGAAGGATATTTCCCGCGTGTTCAATGCGGAAACGTTTATAATAGGTCTTGTAGCGGGCTTGCTCGGCGTGCTTATCGCTGTGGTGCTCGATGTCCCCGTGAACATTATTCTCGCGGCGCTCGCCAACCTGCACAATATAGCGGCGGTGCCCTGGTGGGGCGGAATCGCGCTTGTTTCCATCAGCGTTATACTCACGCTTATCGCAGGCATAATACCTTCCCGCCTCGCCGCGAAGAAAGATCCCGTTGTCGCGCTGCGCAGCGAATAAACCGCCTATATCTAACGGGAATCGCGTTTTTGTGGAAACCCCGCGTCCGTTTCGGCGGCGCTCGTTTCAATAAAAAACGCTTACCGCGCGCAAAAGGTTTGACGGATCGTTTCCGTCGTGATATAATATTCGGGTATGAAAAAAACTGTCGTCGTCGGCATGAGCGGCGGGGTGGACAGTTCCGTCGCCGCGCTGCTCCTGAAAGAACAAGGTTATAACGTTATAGGCTTGTTTATGGTAAACTGGGAAGAGAACGACGAAAACGGCTGTTGCACCGCGGAAGAAGATTATGCGGACGTGCGCAGGGTTTCCGAAGTTCTCGATATTCCTTACTATACCGTCAATTTCTCGAAGGAATATTACGACAGGGTGTTCAGATACTTTTTAGACGAGTATTCCCGCGGGAGAACGCCTAATCCGGACGTTTTGTGTAACCGCGAAATAAAGTTCGGGCCCTTCCTTTCCTATGCGGAAAAACTCGGCGCCGATTATATCGCCACGGGGCATTACTGCGGTATTTCTCACGAAAACGGCGTTCATTACCTGTTGAAGGCGAAGGACCGGAACAAGGATCAAACCTATTTTCTCAACCAACTTTCGCAAAAACAGTTGGAAAAAGTTCTTTTCCCTATAGCCGATCTCGACAAGAGCGAAGTGCGCGCGATAGCAGAGGAAAACGGCCTTGCCACCGCGAGGAAGAAGGATTCCACCGGCATTTGCTTTATAGGCGAAAGGAACTTCCGCAAGTTCCTTATGAACTATCTGCCCGCGAAGAGCGGGGATATAAAAACGTACGACGGCAGGGTTTTAGGCACTCATTGCGGACTTATGTATTACACCATAGGTCAGCGCAAAGGCCTCGATATAGGCGGCCAGAAGGACGACGAGGGCCGTTGGTTCGTGATAGAAAAAGACCTTAAAAACAACGTTTTATACGTTGCCCACGGCGAGGAAGACAGGTTGTATTCTTCCGCCCTCGCTATGGACGAATGCAACTGGATACCGTTTGCAAAAGAGGAAAAGGAATTTCATTGTACCGCTAAATTCCGCTATCGCCAACCGGAGCAGGGTTGCACCGTTAAAATTCTTGGCAGGAACGGTGAAAAGGGCAGTATTCTCGTCGAGTTTGACGAAAAGCAGAGGGCGATCACCGAAGGGCAGTACGCCGTGTTTTACGACGGAAACAAATGTATAGGCGGCGGCGTGATAGAGCGCGCAATAAAGTAATTTTTTCAAAAAACCGCCTTTTTCTCACAAAAACAGCATATTTGCACCCGTAGTCTAATTGGATAAAACAAGGGCCTCCGACGCCCTCGTTGCGAGTTCGAGCCTCGCCGGGTGCACCACGTCGGAGCAAGGCTTTTTGGTCTTGCTCTTTTGTAAAACAAAAGAGCAAAGACTTTTCAGCCTGCTCCTCCTTTTCCCGCAAATCTTTTGTTTCACAAAATCTTTGTGGGAGCCCTGTTTTTTGTAATATTTATTTCGGTCAATAAAGCATCAAAGAAACCTCTTTTATTTACCACGGCAAGAGGGTTTTTTTTCTTACATTTTAGGCAAAAACCGGGCAAATATAGGCTAATCGGGCATTTATACGGTCAACAAGCCGTCCGGAAGCCCGATTTTTTGTTTTCCGAACGAAAAAACGGCGAAAAGCGGCAGGCGGAAAAGATTTGATTTTTTTCAAAAAACATCCGCCGACTACTTGACAAACTCAATACTTCGTGATATGATGTATTGCATTAAGGGAGGTATGGTATGGATGTTCAATTGAAACGCGGCTTGCTTGACGTATGCGTTCTTGCCGCGATCAAGAGCGAGGATTCCTACGGTTATAAAATCATAAAAGATATGAAGCCGTATATCGAGTTGTCCGAATCAACGCTATACACCATACTTAAGAGGCTAGAAAACGCCGGCATGCTGACGGTGCGAAGCGCCGAACACGACGGCAGACTGCGCAAATACTATCATATTACAAAAAAGGGCGCGAGGCGTTTAGAAGAATTTAAGGATGAATGGAAAGAAGTTGTTTCAATTTATCAATTCGTTATGAAGGAGAATCATCATGAATAAACAGGAGTTTTTATTGGATTTGCGAAACGCTCTTTCGGGACTTCCGCAGGATGATATTGAAGAACGCATAGCGTTTTACGGTGAAATTATCGACGACTGCATGGAAGAAGGCGCAAGCGAGGAGGAAGCCGTTGCGGGAATAGGCTCGGTAAATGATATCAGGCGGCAGATCGTAGCCGATATACCGTTTCCGAAACTCGTTAAGGAAAAAGTCAGAACAAAACGCAGGTTACGTGCGTGGGAGATCGTTTTGATGGTTTTAGGCTTTCCGGTGTGGTTTCCGTTGATTATTGCGGCATGCGCGATAGTTCTTTCATTGTATATCGTTATATTGGCGCTCATTATTTCGTTATGGTCGATTGAAATTTCCCTTTGGGCGGGTATTTTAGGCGGGATAGCAATTGCAACGGTCTATTTAGTACAGAGCGCTGCGATGCCTGCCCTTATGGCGCTCGGAGCGGCTTTGTTCATAGCCGGCTTCTCGGGCTTTATGTTTTTCGGATGCGTCGCTGCTTCTAAAGGTATTCTTAAACTTACCAAGAAAGCAGGCGTAGGTATTAAATCTATGGTTATCGGGAGGAAGAACGCAAAATGAAGAAAGGATTTATTATATCTGCCATTGTTTTTGTTGTAGCGGGAGCAATTCTTTTCGTTGTTGCATTTATTGCGTCCGGCTGTGATTTTTCAAAAGCGGATACCGCAAAGTATGAAACGAATACATATATCTTCAGTGAAGATTTTGACGCGATAGAAATCAGATCGAAAGAGGCGGACATTGTGTTCAAACAGTCTGAGGACGGCAAGTTGCGGGTCGATTGCGTTGAACGGGAAAAAGTAAGGCATGAAGTTTCTATCGAAAACGGTGCTTTGAAGATCGTAGCGGTCGATAAGCGCGCATGGTATGATCACTTGACGTTATTTTCTTTCAAATCTCAGTCGGTTACGGTATATCTCCCGTCCAATCGCTATGAAGTTCTGACGATTGCCGCAAGCACCGGCGACGTGTCCGTTCCGGATTTGTTTTCTTTCGGTGAAGCGGAAATCACGGTAAGCACGGGGGATGTTGCCTTTGGCGCCTGTGCGGACGGTCGATTGAAGATCGAAACGAGCACGGGGGATATCGGTATTGACGGAGTGACCGCAAACAATATCGACCTTTCGGTTTCCACCGGCAGAATAGACGCAAAAAACGTCGATTGCGGTGAAACGCTCTCCGTTAAGGTAAGCACCGGAAAGACCTTTTTAACAAACGTTATATGCAAAACGCTGTATTCAAGCGGAAGCACCGGTGACGTTACTCTGAAAAACGCGGTTGCATCTGAAAGTTTCAACATCGAAAGAGGTACGGGCGACGTGCGCTTTGAAAACTGCGACGCCGTACAAATCACCGTAGTTACATCTACCGGAGACGTGACCGGAACGCTTCGCACGGAAAAAGTGTTTATTACCAAAACATCGACAGGGGATATCGACGTGCCTGATACGGTTTCGGGCGGAAGATGCGAGATCACTACGTCTACCGGAGATATTAAGATTTATTTAACAAAACAATGATTTCAGGGAAGCGAAGTCGATTGTGCGTTCAGAGTTTCTTTGCTATGTAAAGAAAGCCGAAAAGTTTCCGGCGGAAGTATTATGAATTGAAATCAAAGGTTTGTTTATATTTATCCGTAATTTTGTAACGCGCAAAACTTGATTTTTCGGGCATTTTGTGGTATATTTTTGCCGTACCGAACGAAAATGAATGAAATTCGGTAAGTCTAAAAAAACCATAACGGACAAGACGAAGGAGAATAGGAAATGGAATTGATACGGAGTTTTTCAATAGACCATACGCGCATTATACCCGGTATTTTCACAAGCAGGGTAGATTACTTGGGGGAATATACGGTTACCACTTACGATATAAGGCTTAAAAGGCCCAACAGGGAACCTGCCATCGACGTTGCGGCAATGCATTCGCTTGAGCATATCATTGCAACTTTTCTTCGTAACGACGCCGATTGGAAAAACGAAATCATTTATTGGGGGCCTATGGG
>JAFTDZ010000063.1 GCA_017453885.1 Clostridia bacterium | reverse complement strand
GTTCTTCCCCCGCTTAAAACGGACGGCAGGAACGGCGTGGGCCTCGCCCTCGATATAGGCACCACCACGCTCGCCTTTTATTTCGTTTCGCTGAAAACGGGTAAACCGATCGAGATCCTGTCGGCGTTGAATCCGCAGCGAACTTTCGGCGCAGACGTTATTTCAAGAATATCCTATGCCGACGAAAACGGCGTTGAAGAAATGAATAAGTGCCTTAAAACGAAGGTTAACGAGGTCATACAGGATTTTTTAAGGCGAACTTCTACCGATAAGATCTCGGTTATGACCGTAACGGGCAACACCATAATGCTGCACGTTTTCGCGGGGGAACAGATATCTTCTTTCGGCAGATATCCGTTTAAGCCCGTATTTCTCAATAAAACCGAATATACGGGCATCGCGCTCGGTTACGACGCGGAAAAGGTAATATGCCTGCCGTCGTTTGAGAGTTTCGTGGGCGCGGATATAGTGTGCGACGCCGTAGCCACGGGTATCGCGCGTGAAAACGCCATTCTTGCCGATCTCGGTACTAACGGCGAAATACTTATGAGTTGCAACGGAAAATTATACGTTACTTCCGTTGCCGCGGGGCCGGCTTTCGAAGGCGCGGATATAGAGTGCGGAATGGGCGGCATAAGCGGCGCGATACGGTCGGTGAAAAAAACGAACGGCGGAATAGAGATCGAAACCGTGGGCAGTTCGGCGCCGAAAGGTATATGCGGGGCGGGTCTTATCGATGCCGCGGCGTATATGTACAGCGAGGGCATTATAGATGAAACAGGCGCGTTTTTGCGCGAAAAAGGCCGTTTTTATCTTACGGACGAGATTTACGTTTCCGCTATGGACGTAAGAAAATTTCAACTTGCGAAAAGCGCCGTGCGTTCGGGCATAGACGTAATGCTCGGTATTGCGGAGCGTGAAAACACGGAAATAAACGCCCTTTATATATGCGGCGGGTTGGGAATACACATAAACGAAGACAGCGCGTTCAGGGTAGGGCTTATACCCAAATCGCTTAAAGGGAAAGTTATCGCATCGGGAAATACCGCCGGCATAGGAGCGGTTGCCTGTATGCTGAGCGAGGACGTTATGCGTGAAGCCGAAAGGACGGCGGAGAAAAAAACGAGCGTCGACCTCGCTTCCGACGTTGATTTTATAAATTTGTTCGCGGAGAATATGACTTTTGAAAACGAATGACGTACTTGAAATTTTAGAAGGATTAAAAGATGAATTTTTTCAATATGCCGTAGCCGATACCGGCGTTTTGAAATTTCAGCAGGCGGTTGCCGACGCCTGTAAGGCCAATTATTGCGGAATGTACGGCAAAACCTGGACTTGCCCCCCCGCCATCGACGATTATTCCGTAATGGAAAAAAAATTGAAAAAATACGGCAGGTTTTTCGTTTTCACGACAAAACACGACATCGAAGACAGTTTCGACTTCGAAGGTATGACAAAAGGAAAAGATAAACACGGCGAAGTACAACAACGCGTTATGGATTCTCTTAAAGGTTTACCCGTTCGCGTTCTCGGCGCGGGCGGATGCACGTATTGCCCAAAATGCACCTATCCGCTCAGTCCGTGCCGTTTCCCGGAAAAGGCCGTTTCTTCTATAGAAGCGTGCGGGATAAACGTGGTTGAACTCGCGCGCGACGTGGATATAAATTACGTGAACGGTCCTGATACCGTTACGTATTTTTCGATCGTCTTTTTCGATTGAAATCGATTTCGTTTTTCAGGTAAAACAAAACCCGTAAGCACGGTTCGCAAAATAAAAATTGAGGAGAAAAATGAAAACTATGACTTCCAAAGAACGCATTGACGCTGTTCTGGCGCACAAACCGGTTGACCGCATACCGTTCTGTCTTGTGGACGGCGGCGCCTGGATCGCGCAAACCGAGAATATAACCTACCGCACCATGTACGGAACGGAAGACGGCGGCGCGGCAAAGATCGTTAAGTGGACGGATGAACTTGAAACCGATATCGTAAGCGCGGTATCGGGCGTGTTTACCGCCCCGCTGAACGCATTCGGCTGTCCCATACATATAGATAGCGTCGGGCAGCCCGTGAACGCAGGTATTGCCTTGCATAATCCGGAAGAGGAGATCCCGAAGTTGGATCACGGCACGATCCGCGAAAAACTTCTGGCAAACGAATTCGTGCAGAATATGCTGAAACAGTGCCGCAACGTGAAAAAACTGGTCGGAGATCGGAAATATCTTATCGGAGACATCGCCGCGCCCTTCACGATGGCGGCAGTCATGGTCGGAACGCAGGATTTTATCATGCTGATGTTAGACGAACCGGAACTGGTGAAACGGCTGATCGACTTCACTACCCATGTCAGCGCCGAGGTATTCCGTCTGCTCCATGAAAACGGATGCGATATTGCTTTCCCCGCGGATCCCGTGGCGAGCGGGAATTTGATCAGCCCGGGAATGTACGAAGAATGGGCGCTTCCGGCTTTGAAAAATCTGAAAAATATGCTTCCCGAATACAAATATTTCTTCGCGCATATCTGCGGCGCATCGGGGGAGAGGGTAGGTGCTTTGCGGGATGCGGGCATCCACGCGTTCTCCTGCGATTGGTCGGTGGATCTTGACTCCGCACTCGAAAACGCGGAAGGAAAAATGGTGATTTTCGGAAACATCAATCCCGCGGGATCGCTTCTCACGGGAAAACCGGAAGAAGTTTACGCCGAAGCGTGTGAACGCATCAAAGTTGCCGCCGGCCGCCCGTACATTCTGGCAACCGGATGCGATATGGGGTCCGCAACGCCTTTGGAGAACGTAAAAATGCTTCTTAAAGCGTGCAAGGATTGCGTATGAACCATCTTAATTGAAAAATGAAACGCGTTTACGACAGCATTAATAATATTTTCGATATAAAGGAACTTGAAAAACTGTTCCGTACGTATCTCGACGCAACCGGTCTGAGCGTTACCCTCTACGACCTGAACGGCGAGGAACGTCTTTGCGTGTGCAATAAAGGATACATATGCGGGCTTGTAAGCGAAAAATCGGTTTGCCGCAAAAAGATATTAAGCAGCGCAAAGAAATGTGCGGAACTTAAAAAACCTTACATTTACGAAACGGAATGCGGGCTTATAATGTGTATAGCCCCCATTTTCATTGACAAAAAAACTGTTGGTTATATTACCTCCGGTCCCGTAAGTTTGTGGAAAAAAGACGACTTTTTCGAAGAAGATTTCTTTATACGCTGTAAAAACGTGGGCGTGGATACAAGCGCCGAGGGTTTCGATGTTTCCGCTATAAGGCACGTGGATTGCAAGACCATGTCGGCCTTTGCGGACCTTCTGATGCTCGTTATAGATTATATGGGCGAAAAGGAACGGGCATTCAGACAATATCGCGAAGATAGAGAGAACAAGTTTGAAAACCTGCTAAAAAGTATTGACGAAAAAAGCCGTATAAACGGGCAGAACAGGGGCAAGTATCCGGTTTCGCTCGAAAAGGAACTGATTTCTTTCGTTCAACTCGGCGACAAGACCAACGCAAGAAGGATATTAAATAACTTTCTTGCCGAAATATTTTTGTTTGCGGGCGGCAATCTCGACGTTATCAAAGCAAAACTTTACGAACTCAATGCATTTTTATCCAGAACGGCCGTAGAAGTAGGCGCAAGAATAACGGATCTTGCGGATATAGTTAAAAAATCTTCCGGTCTGTTTATTGAAAATACCGAGTTCCACGATATATGTATTCTCACTATAGAAATTCTTGACGAATATCTCGATATCGTTTATAAAACGAGGGGAGCAAAACCCGCGCACGCCCACTTGGTAAAAGTAATTTCGATTATAAACGCCGAATATCCGGACAGCACGCTGAGCCTCGCTTCCGTAGCAAAAAAGGTGTACGTAAGCCCCTATTACATAAGCCATCTGTTTCACGACGAAATGGGCACCACTTTTAACGATTATCTGACGGAAGTAAGAATAAACCACGCCAAAGACTGCTTGCTCGAAGGCATGACCTGCGACCAGACTTCCGAAAAAACGGGTTTTGCGGATGCTTCGTATTTTACCAAAATATTCAAAAAGAAAGTAGGCGTAACACCTGTTAAGTACAGGAAAGGCAATTCCTGAAAAACTTAAAAGTAATTTGCAATTTCGCGTCAAGGGAATAATTCTTGCGTAACAGATATGTTCTGAAAGTGAAATTCCTTTTATACAAACGGGATTTTAAGCAATATATACAGTTAAAATTTAACCGCTTTCGTAAAAAAACCCGGCCGAATATAAAAATTCCGGCACGGGTTTTTTATATAGCATTCGTATAAATTTATACGTTTGACTTTTTGTGTTCGCATTTACTTTTCCGATTTCACAAGGGGAATCGTCACTTTTACCGATGTGCCGCCTTCTTTACGCGGGGAAATGGTCAACGTTCCGCCGCACATCATATCGAGCCTCCCGCGGATATTGTTCAAAGCGATATGCGGCTCGTTGTTGTCGGTCGCTTGGAAGCCGGGGCCGTCGTCCTCTACGATGATCTCGTTTGCCGTATCCGTCCGTCTGGTGACGACGGAAATGTGAATGGGGGCGTTGCTCGCTCTTATCCCGTGTACTACGGCGTTTTCCACAATGGGCTGTAAAGTGAGCGGCGGAACGCGGAAGGAAGTGTGCGGCGTATCGAAATTGACGAACAGGCTGTCTTCGAACTGCGCTTGTTCTATGGCGAGGTAAGCGCGGGTATGTTCAAGTTCTTCACCGAAAGGAATGGTATCCTCGCTTGCGATGGCGGCGAAGTTCTTTCTCAGATACGTGGTGAAATCCAGCGTGACTTGTTTGGCTTTTTCGGCGTCCTGATCGCAAAGGTAATAGATGCCCATCAAAGAGTTGTAAATGAAGTGGGGGCGCATCTGCAAAACCATAATGTTGACGCGTTGATCGGCTATCTCTTTCTGTTGGCGCATAAATTGCTCCATGTTGTCCGAAAGGATCAGGCCGTACATCATCAACGCAAACAGCGCCATACCGAACACCACGAATATTTCGGCTGAGATAAATATGTTGATGAATAACGTCACGCTCATAGACAGCATATAGATCAAAAGGCCGAAAAAATACTTATCGGATAGCAATTTTCGCCTGCGGATAGTGCCCGCTATGTTGAGGACAAGTATAAAGATCATCGGCGCCAAAGTCAGCGGATACAACGGCGCGCGGATATATTCATTATCCGGCGTAACGTAGTAAAAGACTTCCGTAAACTGCGCGATGACAAGCATGACGAAGTACGCGCCAAAAAGCGCCATAACTGCCGTAAACAACGGGTTGCGTTTTAATTTTTCGCGCGAGCAATGCAAGAGAAAGACAGTAGGCATAAATATAGGCACCGATAAGAGTAGCGATTCAAAGAAATAAACGACCTTTTCCACCGTCGCTTTGGTGGGATCGTACCAGAAGAGCAGCGCCAAAAAGCAAGTGACGGTGCACAAAAGCAGCAGAGAAAACAAGGTGATGAAATACCGCTTGCTCCACCGATCGAGCGAAGGAATAAATAAAGAAAACGCGATGCCGAAAGCCATCGTTACAAGTATAGCGCCGCCAAGCGAAAACCCGAGGATGTCATACCAAGCCATATTTATACGTTGTAGCCTCCTGTCCGAAAAGGATATCTCAACTTTTCAAGTTGCTCTCTCACGCCCGCCGCGGTTATGGGTTTTAGCATAAAACCGCTTGCGCCCGTGTTCCAGGCGTCAAGAGAATAGTCGGCGTATGCGGTCAGATACACTACGTTGGTACGGGGATTGATCTCAAGCAAAGCCTTGCAAAGATCCAGCCCGCTCGTGTTGCGCAGTTCGATATCCAGAAAGGCAAGCGCAACACGGTTTGTTTTGGCGTATTCGATGGCTTCGTCCGCATCGGTAAAGCCCGTGACCGTGGCGTTGGGTATAACTTCTTCCAGAACCGGCAATCCGCCCGTTAATATCAATTTTCTGTCGTCCACCATTATCACGTTGGGGAACTTGTCGCTCTCTGCCGCGGCGGATAGCAAATAATTAACGTCAACGCCCAAAACCTCGGCGAGGCGGGAAATCATCACGGCGTCCGGCAGACGGATCCCGCTCTCCCACCGCGCAATAGTGGGGCGGGTAACAAACATTTTATACGCAAGCGCTTGTTGAGAAAGACCTTTATCCGTTCGCAGTTTTTTCAAAGTTTCCGAAAACAATCGGTTCATTTTTACACTCCATGGTATTTTTTTGATATATCCTTAATCTATTATACACGAATTTTAAGTGTAAAACAAGGCATATCAAGCAAGATGATTCAAAAAAAATAACGTTCCATTTCGGAACACCTCCCTATATATATATTGACAGCGAATAAATTTTATGGTAAACAATAAATCGGTAAAATAGAACAAGCAACCTATGGTTGCAAATCACAAAATGAAAAACTTAAAAAAGGAGAAGAAACAAATGGAACAAACAAGACAAAAAAGAACGGCGAAAGTTCTGCTCGCGGCGTTATTATCCGTAGTAATGGCGCTGGCGTTGGTTTTCGCCATACTGCCGCAAGCGACCTTGACGGCGCAAGCGGAAGGAACGACGGTCGATCTTTCCGCATTGTCCGAGGCATACACGGCGCAGGACGGCGAAACGCTCACCGGCACGCTCGGCGGCAACTATAAGATCTCCATTGCCGACGGCGCAACGGTAACGCTGAAAGACGTTACCATAAACGGTGTAAAAAGTTCAAAATGCAAATGGGCGGGCATTACTTGTAATGGCAACGCAACGATCATTTTGAGCGGAGAAAATACCGTAACGGGATTTTATGAAGATTACCCCGGCATTCTCGTTCCCGCCAATAAAACGCTCACCATTCAGGGCGACGGCGCACTTACGGCAAGCGCGGGGCAGGACGGCTTTGGCGCAGG
>JAFTDZ010000062.1 GCA_017453885.1 Clostridia bacterium | reverse complement strand
TCCATTTCCAAAAACCTGATGAAGGATCCCGCGAAGGATGAGATAATCGCTTCCGATATAAAAGTTTACGCGCCGGACGGAACGGAAGTGGAACTTTCGGAAACTCTTACGGGTTACACGTTTACGGTCGGCTTCCTCGGAAACTACAGGATAGTGGTATCCGCCGTAAACGACAAAGGATATTCAACGGTAAAAGAATACGGTATGTCCGTTGCGGATAATTCGAGGCCGACAATAACTTTCGTTACCGATAAAGAAAGTTACGAAGAAGGAGATGCTGTTATAGTTACCGTAACGGTATCCGACGATATTTTCGCCATTGCCGACTTTGCGGAGATAGGTTGCAGGCTTTCGCTTGACGGAGAAGAAGCCGAGGGGAACGTGACCGCGACCGCAACCGGCTATACCGTAACGTTCACGGCTGTCAAAGGCGAATACACCGTTCTCGCCTACGCCACTGACGGGGCAGGGAACGAAACGGTTGAAACTTTTGTGGTTTCCGTATCGGAAAAGACCGTCGCTCCGGATACTTCGTCGGTCGGCGAAACCGATTCCGGCACGAAAGTTAAGACGGGATGTATCAACGGCATCGCCGGAAGTTCCGCCGTATCGCTCATCGCCGCGGCCGCGTTCGCTATCGTTTGCCGCCGCAAGAGAAAATAAATTTTCACGCGGGCGTTGCCGTAAGGCGGCGCCCGCAATAAAAAAGAGGATAATAAGTTGAAAGTGAAAAATTCCGAAAACGCCGATCACCGCGCGCCGAATTTGCGGAAAATAAGATTCCGCAGGCTCGAACTGATCAGATATTGGCGGTATTATATTCTCGCTTTGCCCGCGGTGGCGGTATTTTTTCTGTTTGCTTATTTACCGTTGCCGGGTATAATCCTCGCGTTCAAAAAATACACGGTCACGGGCGGTATTTTCGGCAGTCCGTGGGTAGGTTTCGATAATTTCAAAGCCTTTTTTACCGGGGCGAATATTTTGAGGATAACGAGAAATATTCTTATAATCAACGGCGGAAATATAATTGTAGGAACGGTAAGTTCCGTCGCGGGAGCAATACTTATAAACGAATTGTTTTCAAAGCGGGCGCAGAAAATTTACCAGAATATTCTTTTTCTGCCCACGTTTTTTTCCGCGCTGCTCGTTGCGAAGTTCTTCAACCTTCTGCTCAATAACGATTACGGAATTATCAACGGAATATTGAAGGTTTCCGGTTTGGACCCCGTAATGTGGTACGATCACCCGTGGTACTGGCCCTTCATCATAGTTATAGCAAACACGTGGAAAGGGCTCGGCAACGGATTGATAATATACCTGGCGAGCATAATAGCCATAGACGAATCCGTTTACGAGGCTGCGAGGATAGACGGCGCTACCGAAAGACAGCAGATATTCCGAATAACGCTTCCGCTTCTCAAGCCCGTTATAGTGCTTCAGTTTTTATTGTCCGTAGGGAGAATATTCAGCGGAGATTTCCTGTTCATTTACTCCTTTATGGGCGATAATTACAAATTGAAAGAAACGCTCGATATAATCGAAACTTATCTGTTCAACAACGTAGTGGCCGCGGGCAGCGGCAACAACGCTTACGTCGATTACGGAATGTCCACCGCGATCGGCCTGTATCAGACCGCGCTCGGTTTTATCCTTATATTCACCGCCAACACGATCGTGAAAATAAAGGATAAGGAACTCGCGTTGTTTTAGGGGGTAGATATGAACGGCAATACTATATCTTCAACCGATCTCAACAATAAATCGAGGCGCTTGGGACAGGCGCTTATACACTTGTTGTTCATATTGTTGTGTTCGCTTATAATTCTGCCCATGCTTCTTTCCGTGATAGTGTCTTTCAGTTCCGAAGCGAGCGTGCTGCAATTCGGATATTCCTTCTTTCCCGACAAGTGGAGTTTGGAAGCGTACAGATACGTTTTCAGGGATAATTCCATCTTCACCGCTTACGGCGTTACGATATTCGTAACGGTGGCGGGCACTTTTTTGTCCGTATTGCTCTGTTCGCTTTGCGGGTTCGTTATATCGCGCCCCATGCTCAAGTACAGAAACTTCATAGCCATGTTCCTGTATATACCTACCATAGTGGGCGCGGGGCTTATACCCTGGTATTACACGATAAAGGAAGTTCTGCATCTTTCAAACACCTTATGGGTACTTATTTTACCGAGCCTTATAAGCACTTACAACATCTTCCTTATAAGGAATTATTATAAGGGGATACCGTCGTCTTTTTCCGAGGCGGCGGAGATAGAGGGCGCGGGGCCTTTCACCGTGTTTTTCAGGGTGATATTTCCGCTTGCCATGCCTATTACGGCAACGGTGCTTTTATTCGTTGCGCTCGGATACTGGAACGACTGGTTCAACGCGACTTGGTTTATAGACTTCAATCATAAGGAACTGTATCCTTTGCAATACTATCTGTTCAAAACGTGGCAAAGGTTCAATTCCGCATCCGAAGGAACGGGGCAGGTCGTTCCCATGGAAACGGGGTATATGGCTACTATGTTCGTAACCATGGGGCCGATAGTGCTCGTATATCCGTTCGTTCAGAAGTATTTTATGAAAGGATTGATTGTAGGCGGCGTCAAAGGATGACCGCCGAGGAGAATAATATGAAAAAATTGCTTTGTTTACTTATCGCCTGCGCCGTACTTTTCGGGATCGCAGGTTGCAAAAAAGAAAAGATCCCCGTTGATTCTTCGGCGGAAACTTCGGTGGCTGCGTCCGAACAGTCGGGCGAGGAAACGCCTTCCTTTACCGTGAGGGATAAACTTTCCGCTTGCATGGTCAATATTCTTCTCGCCGTGGAGGAAGCGCCTTACGACGCCGCAAACGTGGAAATAGCCGTAAACAACCAACTGAAAAAGGACGGCAAACCCTATACCGTTCATTTCGAATACACCCAGCAAGCGAATTACGCCGTGACGGTGGGCGATTACTGCCGCAGAGGATACGACGGCGCCTGGGCGCATATAACCACGATACAGTCGATGATCGAGCAGGAGATCGTAAAGACGGATATTATGCCTTACGTTGACAAATACGGCAAAAAGATAAAAGAAGAAGTTTCCGCTTCGGCTTTCGCTCAATTTACCGATTATAAAACGGGCAAGTTGTATGCCGTTCCGAGAGATATGCCCACCGCGAACGACAGGTTGCGCGTTACGCTCCGCGCGGACTGGATGGCGCGCGCGGGAATGGAAAAGGTAACTTCCGTAGAAGAACTCGACAGGTATCTTTCCTGGTGTAAAACAAACATAACAAGGGAGAATTTCTACCCGCTTATGCTCGGAGAACTCAATTCGCATTTGACGAGAGAATATTGTCCGTCCTACTATTTTCCCATATCGGACAACAATTTTATGGTATATGTCGATATAGAAAGCAAACCTTATAAGGTTAGGTCTTTCTATAATACGGAAGCCTTCGAAGCGTGGGTAGCGAAGGCTACGGAATATTTTACCCTCGGTTATACAACGAATAAATCCATTTCAAGCACCGAACAGCAATTTTACAACGGGCTTACTGCGGCGTTGCCCTCGTATTCCACCGTCAAAATGTCCGAAAGGGTAGACGCCTTCAAACTTATAAACGACGACGGAGAACTTTACGAATCCTTCATAGAGGACGAGGATAACCCGAAAGTGGTCTTTTTCGCGGCGGATAACTGTATGGTGGCGCTCTCTCAA
The DNA here is from genome assembly GCA_017453885.1 of Clostridia bacterium. Lineage (GTDB taxonomy): Bacteria > Bacillota > Clostridia > Christensenellales > Borkfalkiaceae > RGIG3732. The sequence continues at coordinate 18,729 of JAFTDZ010000062.1, read as the reverse complement.
TCGGAACACACCGAGGAGTTTATAGACTTTCTGAACTGGACGAAGGATCAGGCGCATCACGATCTCGTTACGCTCGGGGTAAAGGGCGTAAATTACTATCTCAACGAAAAGGGCAGAACTACTTACGTCAACCCCGATAAACCTTCCGAAAAGATCCCGCTTGAAAAAAGATTTGCCATATATAACCCGTATTACGCGTATAACGACGTGGATTACCAGCGTTTCAGCGCAAACCTGTCCGACGAGTACGTTGAATCCGTTAAGAATATGGAAAAAGACGACGAGGCGGGAAATCCGCTCAACTACGTTATCTCGCCTCTGTGCGGGTTTAATATAAAGGAGACCGCCGAATATAAAACCGCTTATAATAAAATGATAAGCGCGGCTGCTATGTTCAGTACGCTCGCAAACGGAATGGGTAAAGGAGATACCACGGTACAGGCGCTTATAACTTCCGTAAATAAAGATAAATGTATGGAAAATCTAATTTCCATCGTGCAGAAGCAAATAGACGAATACGTTGCGGCGAAAGGACTTTGATAAAAAAGGAGGAAATTGTATGAAAACAAAATTCGCTGTTTTTATGTTGGTATTGATTTTGTTGTGCGGAACTTGTTTTACCGGGTGTAAAAATAAGGATAAGGGTAAAGATTCGGTGCCTGTCGGTACTACTTCGGAAAATTCCGAAGCGATACCGGCAACGCCTGCGGACGAAGAAAAACCCGTGTTGTTGTTCGAGATAGACGAAGGTCTCGGCGGGTATGAATTCGTGGCGGGCTGTAAAAAAACGGACGGCAGTTACGATTACGAAAAGATGGACGTTGTCCTCTCAAACGTTTACGACGGCATAAAGGGGCTTAAAGGCAAGTATAAGCCGGCCGTTCATATCTATCCCGAATGGTATTATAAGGCGGGCGGATGGAACGCCGACTATACCGACGGATTTCAGAAATGGTCGCCCGATTTTATCTACGCGATGGACTTTTTCAAAGAAAGAGGGATCGAAGTCTATCTTGAAATACTTTCGAGCACCATATACGTCTGCCAGAACGGAGAAGAAGGGTCTTTGCCGGTCGTGAACGTAAACGACGGCATATCCGATACCGAGCGGAACGTGTGGGGTTGTTCGTGTGATTTTCAGTCTTTAAGGGCTCTTAAAAAGCGTTACCCGGAAACTTTTATCGGGTTAAGGTTCCACGAACTGATAGGCACCGAAGCGTTGGCGGCAGGCGGCAATAAACACGCATGCCGGATATACGAGGACGACGTTTACGCCATAGCGGACGAGGCGAAAGATCTCGGCGTAGATCTCCTCTGGAGCGATCAGACGTGGGGCAACTGCTTCAAGTTTTCTTCGTTTGCCTTTTGGCTGGACAGGGTCGCCGCGGTCAGGGAAAAACTCGGGGATAAACTTATCATCGCTTTCGCTAACAATACCGACGATATTTCCGCCGTGGTCAACTTTACCGTTTACGATTCTCTCGCGGAACGTTTTGACGGAATAAAAACGGGTTACAGCAATCAGGCGTGGTTTCTCGACGCTTTTATCATGAACGATACAAAGTGCGAAACGCAGGCTTATATCCCCGTGGAAATAGTCGCGGGGTTCGCGCAGAAAGCCTTGCTTCGCGGGGCGAAGATCGTGCAATTCGAGCCGTATTTTCATCTGTTCAACTACACCCGTCAGAATATAAACGGCGGCAATGATTACGCGCGCGGCGGCATAACGATGACCCGCATCAAACCGAGGTATGAAGAAATTCAAGGCGATAAACTCGATTATTCCCCGAGGAGCGAACTTTTCAGACTCGTCGATTATCTGAATGCGGACGAATTCGCATTTGCCGATCTTGAAAAGTTTTTCGACGAATCCACCGGAAAGATCAAGACGGACAGCGCGCTCGATCCGCCCGTAATGTACCAGCAGACCACGCTCGCCCTGTTCGGGAACGAAGTTGCGTTTTACGATAAATACAACAATGATACTTCCCGTTGGCTCAATCAGAACGAGAACAGATTCACCGCGAGGGTAATAGATAAAAACGCCGTTTTCACGGGAAGGCTATCATATACGGCGGGCGGATTTGACGACGTTCTGACCGTGGTGAAAGAAAACGGGAACAACGTCGGGCGCGTTTATAACTGCATAAGCGGGATCGTTTTCGAGGACAGGAATACTTTCGCGGATAATGCCGACGGAGAATTTATAGGCTGTACCGCCGCTAATCTTATCAAGGCGAAAACTTATCGGGGAAAAGATACGGACGAAATAGTTACTTTCCGCAAGAAGGACGGTAAAATAAAACTCGGATTATACACCGCGAATATGACGGGGGACGGTTACGGCGAACTCACCGGGTCATCCGCTTCCGTTCTGGCGGATTTCTTCGGCAGTAACGAACTGCCCGCCGAAAATTTCCTCGGCGTTTACGGGGTAAGATCGTCCAAGGCCATAGGCAAAACTTCGTATCTGCGCAATATAGACGGGCTCGTCGCACTGTATGCGGAAGGAAACAGACTCACCGTTATGGGCAAGAGAAAGATAAATTCCGCGGATATAAACGAAGTTATTACGTTTGGCGGCAAAGTTATATGCGCGGCCTTTGCGGACGCCGACCTCGATATAAATTCGTCCGACGAACTTATTGCGGTAACTGATGAAGGCGGCGCTTCCGTTTACGTTTCCGCGTTCGCTTCCGACAAGAAATTCGCCCCCGCCGAAAAGGTCATATCGGCGGGCGTAAAAGGCATAAAATACGTTGCGTCCTTCGGTAAATTTTATTATCAGAACGATACGAATTTGTAAATTATAATGAAAAAGTTTTTTATCGCGGTCCTGATCGTTTCGGTTTTACTGTTCTTCCCTGTTACGGCGAGGGCGGAAGGCAATATCAGGACCGAAAACGATATAAATATTTCCGATTGGTCGTGTTCTTCGGGTAACGCTCCGCGCGTTGCCGTATCGGGCGGCGCGAACGACGGAATATATCTTTCCGGCGAGGGTTCCGGCGAAGTGTTTTCCTGCGGGTACGGCAGGGAAGTGCCTTCGCGCAGCGTAATGGCGGATTTTTCCGCGGAAACTTATTCAGGCGGATATTCGGGCAAAACGGAAGTGATCTTCTCTTTCGGAAAGGACGGCGCGGAATATTTCCGTTTCGTCTTTACCTTGCGCGAAGGCGGTTACGACGCGGCGTTTATTGTCGGGGACGAAAGTTACTCCCTTTCCGGAATGAAGTATAAGGAAGAAGGGCATATTCAATTCAGAATCGCCCGCGAGGAAGTGCGTGATTACGACAGCGGGGAAATTTACGAAACCTGGAATATGATACTCGGCATACAAAAGAGCGCCGCTCCGAAAAACGATAAATACAATACTCGCGTCAACCGTTACGAAAGCGAGGATTTCGCGGCGATATCGGACGCGCTTGACGAAGCGGTTACCGAAAACGGCGTTTATCTCACGGTTTTCGCGCGTTCGGATAGCGAAGCGGGGATAGGCGTTACCGTCAGGCAGATATCTTATTTCTGCTTTTACGATTACGCCTTTCTGGACGCTTCCCGCATAAGCGTAAACAAACTCGATTACACGAATATCGGGTTTTCTTTCACGTTGCCCGAAAACGGGTTCGAAGTAGGCGGGTTCGTTATAGAGAGGTATAAAGGGGAAGTTCTCGATAAGACCTTTGTGATAACCAACGCGTACGCCGATTCCATTTCGGACACGCAACTCAAACAAAATACGGAGTACCGATACGTTATAACGGCGCTTAAAAACGTAAGTTCCACGAACAGAACGGCGTGCAGTACCATATCTTTCAAATATGAAGAATTGAAACTGCGCACGCAAAAGGGCTATTTGTGGAAACTTTTTGCGGGCGTCGCGGTCTTTGTCGCGTCGTGCGCGGCGTTCGTTCTCCTGTACGTATTTTTTAACGACATAAAGAAGATTTTGAAAAGATGATTTTTTCTTACGATAAAAAACCGTTCTGGCAGGATTTGGACGTCCTGCATATAAACAGACTTCCTCCGCGGGCGTTCTTCGTTCCTTACAGGGACGCGAATAAAGCGATTTCCAACGCCTTGCCGCAGGCGTCGGATTGCGTTACCATGCTCGACGGAGAGTGGGAATACAAGTATTTCCGTTCGGCAATGTATATCGCGGAAGAAGATATTTATTCTTCCGAGGGGTATGCCGTTACCGAAATCCCTTCGTGTTGGCAGGCGCAGGGTATAGAACCGCCCGTATATATAAACGTGGCTTTTCCGATCCCCGCGGATCCGCCGAACGTCCCGTACGAAAACCCGTGCGTCATATACAGAAAGAAGTTTTCGGTAAAGAGAGAAAAGAATTGCATGATCACCTTCCTCGGCGTAAGCGCGGCGTTTTCCCTTTACGCTAACGGCAAATTCGTCGGTTACAGCGAGGGCAGCCATTACGTTTCGGAGTTCGATCTTTCTCCATTTCTGAAAGACGGAGAAAACACTTTAGCCGTGCTGTGCTATAAATGGTGTAACGGCAGTTATTTCGAATGTCAGGATATGTTCCGCAACAACGGAATATTCCGAAGCGTGTTTTTGACGCATCTTCCCGAAGCCTATCTTTACGACTTGCTCGTAAAGCCCGTGACGGACGAAAAAAAACGCGGTCGCGTTTATATAAAACTGAACGTCTGCGGAACGGCGGAGATAAAACTTACCCTGACCGATTGCGACGGCGCGGAGATCGCCTCTAAGCACCTTACTGCGGAAGGCGGTATTTCCCGTTGTTTTTTCACCCTTGATAAACCACGTTTATGGTCGGCTGAAATCCCTGAACTTTACCGGCTTGAAGTCACCGTAAAATCCGCCGACGGCGAGAGAACGGTGCGCCAGCCTTTCGGTTTCAAGACCGTGGAAGTAAAGAAAGGCGTATTTCTGTTTAACGGCAAGCCTATAAAATTATACGGCGTAAACCATCACGACACCCATCCTGACAGGCTTTCCGCCCTCAACAAAGAGGATATGGAAAAAGACGTTTCATTGATGAAGTCGCTCAATATCAACGCGGTCAGGTTCAGCCATTACCCGCCGCATCCGTATATGCTGGAATTGTGCGATAAAGCGGGGTTATACGTCGTTGACGAGGCGGACGCGGAATGCCACGGCGAACTGTTCATGAAGGAAGGAAAAAACTATTTTTCCAACGATCCGGCGTGGAAACAAACTCTCGCGGAGCGGGCGGACAGACTTTTTGAGAGGGATAAAAACCACGCGTCGGTAATAATGTGGTCGCTCGGCAACGAATCCGGCGCCGGAGCAAATCATATTTACGCCTATAAAAGGCTGAAGCGGAAAATTTTCAACTCGCTCGTCCATTACGAGGATACGCATTCGTTTCCGTGTGATGTAAGCGACGTGAAGTCGTTTATGTATTCCACTCCGGATGACCTGTCGAAGATCGCGAAAAATTCGGATAAGCCGATATTTCTGTGCGAGTACGCGCATTGTATGGGCGTGGGGCCCGGCGGGTTGAAGGAATATCTCGAATTTTTCGATTCCGAAAAGAAGATGATGGGCGGTTGCATATGGGAATGGGCGGAACACGCCGTAAGGCAGGGCGGTAAATTAAAATACGGCGGGGATAACGGCGAATACATTCACGACGGAAACTTTTGCGTGGACGGAATGATGAGCCCCGACCGCGAATTGACGCCTTCCGCATACGAAGTAAAAAACGCTTACAGGCCGATAAAGGCGGAGATCGTCGGTAACGCTATCCGCTTCAGAAACAGGAATTTATTCGTATCTTCTTCGATAAAGGCGGTATTTACCCTTGTTTCCGACGGTAGCCCCGTTGTCGTAAAAGAAGAAAACTTCCGTTTTGACGCGGGCAGGGATAAAGTTATTCCTTTGCCTTTTTGCGGCGACGGCGGCGAATGTTTTATAAATATAGATTATTATGAAAACGGATCGCCGATCGGTTCGGAACAATTTTTCCTGTCAAAGAAAAAATACGTTTCGGCAACAACGGAAAAATACAAAACGGAATTTACCGAAACGGATAGTGAGATCGCCTTTTTCGGTAAAGACGTTACGGTCGTTTTCGATAAGATAACGAATACCGTTTCATCAATCAAGGCGTTCGGTTCGGAATTCATAAATCAGTATCCGCAGATAAACAGATACACGGCATATTCGTCTTACCTTAAAGGTTTTACTTATAATCTTTGCCGTTACGGAATAGATAACGACAGGTATAAATTCGCCGAGTGGCAAAAGAACCGCCTCGACGACATATGGAATAACGTTCTCTCTCGCGAGGTGATCTACGGGGAAGATCGAATAACGATAAAAGTAGCGAGTACCGTTTCCGCGCCGAAGGTATCAAAACTCTTTACGGGGGAAACCGTTTATACCTTGTATGCGGGCGGCGTATCCGTCAAGGCGAGCATATATCCCGCGCGCGACGATATTGAGGATATACCGCGTTTCGGTATGAAATTCGAGATGCCGCCTTCGTTCGACACGGTAGAATATTACGGTTACGGCGACAGGGAGAACTATCCGGATTTTCTCGAAAGCGCAAAAATCGGCGTATATACGAATAAAGTGTCGGAACTTTCTTACGATTATATAAAGCCGCAGGAAGGCGGGGAACGCGTGGGCGTAAGGTATTTCAGAATGATCGACGAAAAGAGCGGCGTTTCGCTGAAAATTATTTCCGATAGCGAGCCGTTCGCGTTTTACGCCACTGCTTTCGATCCGAAAGATTTTCTCACCGTAAAACACAATTACGAACTTGTGAAAAAGAATACGACGCTCGTTTCGGTCGACGGTTTCTACGGCGGTATCGGTTCGAACAGTTGCGGGCCGTTGCCTTTTGAACGTTACAGAATAAAAGCGGACGGGCCGAAAACTTTTTCCTTCCGCATAATACCCGAAAAGAGGTGATGATATGAAGATAATAAACGTTTTCAAAACGCATTTCGATATCGGCTATACGGATCTTGCGAAGAACGTTATAAAAAAATACGGCGGGGAGATGCTCGACGCGGTGCTTGACGCCTGCGAACGTTCGGCGGACAGACCGATCGGCAAAAGATTCGTCTGGACAATGGCGGCATGGCCCATGATGAAGAGCCTTGAAAACTGTTCGGCGGATAAAAAGGCGCGCGCGGAAAGGCTTATAAAAAGCGGGCAACTTACCATTCACGCCCTGCCGTTCACCACACATACGGAATCCCTCGGCGAGAAGGATATGGATCATCTTTTTGACAGTGCGAGGGAATTTTGTGAGATTTACGGCACTTCTTTCCCTAAATCGGCTAAAATGACGGACGTTCCCGGGCATACGATAGCGATTGTAAAAGCCCTTGCCGCAAACGGCGTTAAGTTTTTACACCTCGGGTGTAACCCCGCATCGACATATCCCAAAGTGCCTACAATGTTCTGGTGGCAGGACAGATACGGCAACCGAGTGCTGACTTTCTATAACAATACTTACGGCAGCGGGATCGTTCCGCCTAAAGGGTGGAAATACCCCGTGTGGCTATCGATGCAGCAGACCAACGACAATCTCGGCCCGCAGGATGTGACCGTTCTCGACGAAATAGAAAAAAACACGCGCGCGGTAATTCCTGACGCCGAAGTCATTTTCGGTACGATGGACGATTTTTACAATGAAATAATAAAGTGCGATCTTTCCGATCTGCCCGTGATAACCTGCGATTTAGGGGACACCTGGATACACGGCGTCGGCTCTTATCCGGTCGAGATCGGCAAGATAAGGCGGGCGCGCAAAACCGTTGAAAACGCAGTTTTAAGCCCCGACGACGAAAAGAAGTTTTATGAAAATTCGATATTGTTTTCCGAACACACTTTCGGGTTGGACGTAAAAACCTATCTTACCTGGCAACGTTCTTACGATAAGGAAAGTTTCCTTAAAGAACGCGCGCTGCCGAGATACAAACTTATGGAAGAAAGTTGGAACGAACAGCGGGAGCGTGCCGATATCTGCGCCGGCATAGCGAGAAGATACGAGTCGCCGAAGGCAAGCGTTTCGTTTTGTTCCGAAAGTGAAAAGTGGCTTATATCGCGCAAAAACGGCCGTCCGTTTATAAAAAACAAAATAACGGGCAGGGAAATTTCGGTCGATTACAAATACGGTATCGTAGGCACGGAAGATATAACGCGTTTTCAAAAAAAGTATCTTACCCGCATTTACGAGTGGGCCATCGCCGATTTCGGCAGGCAGAATTACGGGGAAACGGAAAGCCGCGTTTTCGGTTTGAAAACGGAAAGATCGTATGTAAAAGACGGCGTTACATACTTTGTTTATTCCCTGCCGCAAAAGAGTTTTACCGATTACGGCAACGCGCTTAAAATAATTATGGCGCTGTGTATCGAAAACGACAGAGTGAAAGTTTCCGTTACGCTCGAAAACAAACAGCCGACGCCTTATATCGAATACGGAGACTTGTATTTCAAAACCGATTGCAAAGGGGAAAAATTCGTTGTGGATAAAGTCGGTTACGAACTCGACGTTATGAAAGAAGTGGCCGAAAACGCGAATAATCTGATGTATTGCGTCGGTAAAGGCGCCCGTATAGACGACGTGGAAATAGAACCCGTCGACAGCCCTTTGGTATCTTTCGGGCAGGGCGCGATATTCAAATTCAACGGCGGCAAGGCTAAAAAACGCAAACCGAATTTTGTATTTAACCTTTTCAATACCATGTGGGGAACGAACTTCCCTCAATGGATAGAAGGGGACCTTAAATACGAATTTTATATATATGAAAATTAAAACGGTATAATTTTATAATTTACTAAAAGCCGCCTTTAATGTGAGAAAAAGGCGGCTTTTGCGTTTCGATATCCTATCAGGGTCGCCCGTCGGGGCGGGCGGTCGATAAGGTGGTCATGCGAGGAATGAATTTGGATTTTATATAGATTACCCGATTGCGTTGAGATTTGTCGCTTATGCGTTCGAGAAGTATAGTCAGCAGTTTTTTGCCGAGGCCCGATTTATCCACGTTGAACGTGCTCAACGGCGGGTTGTGGGTTTTCGATTCGTTCACGTTGTCAAATCCCGTCAGCATGATTTCTTCGGGTATCCTCTTTTTCAATATTTTCAGCGCCTCCGCAAGCGATATGGCGATCGTATCGTTTGCCGCGATAAAACAATCCGGCAGTTCTTTTTTTTCGGAGAGCAACGCGGCGAGTTCGTGCGGATCCGCGTAGGGGAAAGTATCTTTTTCAAGTATGGAATAACCGGGCTCGTAATCTACTCCCGAAAGGAAAAGCGCTTCGCGCATGCCGAGGAAACGTTCGTAAAAAGAACGGCAATGCATATAATCTCCGACAAAGCCGAACCTTTTCATACCTGTTTTCTTTATCGTCTGAAGGCAAAAATTTTTTACCGCGTCAAAATTTTCGGGTAGAATAATATCGTAATTTCCCGAAAGGTCGTTGTCCGTAAGAGGAAGATCAAGAAAAACTATGGGGCAATCGAGTTCCATTATCTCGTTTATTTTTTCCGCGTCGAAAAGTTCTATGCAGATTATGCCGTCTATATGATAATGATATAGATATGCGCGCAACTTATCGAGCGAGGACGACGGCGCGAACGTGAACTGCGTAAGTTCTATATCGTGTTCCGCGGCGGCGGCTTCTATACCGCGCATCACGTGTACGTAATAATTTATATTGAGAAGCAAGCGGGACGACAGCAGCAGTATTTTCTTCCCGTCGGCGGAAACGTCCGCCGAGGCGACCATTCCGTAACCTTTATATCCCATTTCTATCGCCGCGTTGAGAACTGCGTTTCTTGTTTTGGGCGGCACGTATTTGCCGTTCAACGCTTTGGATACCGTGTTGCGCGAAAGTTGAAGCGTATCGGCAATATCTTGAATCGTTACGCCTGATTTCATATTTTCCACCTCCGCGTCAAGTATATGCGATAATCCGGTTTTTGTCAACTAAAATTATGCTTAATGCGCAAAAATATTGCTTAAATTTGTGCAAATGCACAAATTACGTGCATATTTTTAATTTCATATTGACAAACACGGGCTTTGGATTTACAATTAGACCGAAATGACGAAGTAACGTCGGGAGGGAAATGTGGTAAAAGAAAAAGGCGCGGGATACGCGAGCGGCGCGGCGGTCAATTCCCGCAAAACTTTTAAGAATTTGCGCCGTAATTATCCTCTGTTGATATTTTTGCTTCCGGCGGTAACGGTCGTATTTTTATTCTGCTATCTGCCGATCTACGGTATTCTGATAGCGTTTCAGGATTTTATGCCCGGTGACAGAATTTTGTCCGACGTCACCATCTGGGTAGGTTTTGATAATTTCAAACGGTTTTTCGGCGATTTTCAGTTCTGGTCGCTGATGAAAAACACTTTTTTGCTCTGTATCATCGGTTTCGTTATAGGTTTTCCGCTTCCGATAATAATGGCGCTTTTGCTCAACGCGCTGAAATCCAAACGCATGGGCAAAGTGCTTCAAACGGTTTACAATGCTCCTCACTTCATATCCCTCGTAGTTATGGTCGGTATGTTGTATCTGTTTTTCGGCAGATACGGGCTGGTAAACAATATAGCGGATAAGATCGGTCTGGAAAGATATTCATACTTTCTTGAAAAGAAGGCGTTCAGACCTATGTATATACTGTCGAGCAACTGGCAGGACTTCGGCTGGAGCGCAATAATTTACATTGCGGCGCTTTCCAACGTGGAACCCGAACAGCACGAGGCGGCGGTTATAGACGGGGCTTCCCGCTTTCAGCGGATTTTACATATCGATTTCCCTGCCATAACGCCGATAGTAAGCGTTATGCTTATAATGTCTATAGGCGGGCTTATGGGCGTAGGATATGAAAAAGTTCTTCTTATGCAGACAGCGGGCAACCTTTCTTCAAGCGAGATAATAGCGACTTACGTTTACAAAAAAGGTCTGACCGGCGTGCCCGACCAGGGTTACGCCACGGCGATAGGGCTTTTTAATTCGATAATAAACGTAGTTCTGCTTATTATTGCGAATACCGCTTCGAAAAGGTTTTCGGAAAATTCTTTATGGTGAGGCGGATATGGAAAATCGGAGCGTAAACGTAATAAAAAAGAAGAAAAAGGATAGCCGTAGCGACAGGATATTTTACACGATCGATATGGCGATATTGCTGATAATGGCGGCAATAGTTATATATCCTCTCTATTTTATAATAATCGCGTCCATATCCGATGCGGACGCGGTCCTCGGCGGAAGGGTGTTCCTCTATCCCGTGGATATAACGCTTGCGGGTTACGGCAAGATAATAGAGCGCGCGGACGTGTGGAGAGGATACCTCAACACTATAATTTATACCGTACTGACAACGGTGATAGCGCTTTTTATAACCGTGCTTGCCGGTTGGGCGTTAAGCCGTAAAAAATTGCCGTTCCGCAGGTTTTTTATGGTGTTTTTCATAATAACCATGTTTTTCGGCGGCGGACTTATTCCGTTTTATAACGTAGTGAGCGGGCTTGGGCTTCTCAATTCCGTTTGGGCTATCGTTCTTCCGTCCGTGCTTTCCGTGTGGAATTTGTTCATGACCAAAACGTTTTTCGAGGGGATGTCCGAAAGTATGATAGAGGCCGCCGAGATAGACGGAGCGGGGCACACGGCTACGTTCGTGTATATTGTGCTTCCGCTTTCCAAAGCGATCATGGCGGTAATGGCGCTGTATTATGCAGTTGGGCAATGGAACAGTTATTTTAACGCAATGATATTTTTGAAAGACGAAGAAAAATATCCCCTTCAACTTGTGTTGAGAGAGATATTGATCGCGTCGGAGACCACCACCGGCGGGAGCGGGGAGACCATTCTCGAACAATACAGACTCGCAAATCAGTTAAAATACGTATCGGTTATCATTTCGAGTTTACCCGTCATAATGTTGTATCCTTTCGTGCAGAAGCATTTTGCGCAGGGCGTTATGATAGGGGCTCTTAAATAAAAATAATAAGGAGAACAATTATGAAAAAGACAGGCGTTATCATTCTCGTTGCCGTCATGCTGCTTTCTTTCGCCGCGTGCGGCGGGAAGAAAAAGGATGACAGAACAAACAATTCGGTCGCAAATCTCACCGAAAAGTACGGCTATCAATGGACGGATACCACTAAGCCCATTCTCAACGAAACGGGAGCGAAGGAAATAACTTTCAACGTATATTCTTCCAAAAACGCTTCCGCGCTCGATTATAACGACATGAAGGTGATGCAGGATCTCTTCGCTTCCACCAACGTGAACGTTTCCTGGGAAAACGTTTCGGAATCCGTTTACACCACGCAGAAGAACCTTATTTTCGGAAACACTTCCGACCGGCCGGACGCGATCTACCACGCCGGCATGAGCGCGGGCGAGATAATCAAATACGCGAAGCGTAAAGTTCTGCTTCCCATAAGCGATTATCTGGAATATATGCCGAACTTCAAAAAGATTCTCGAAGACCGCCCCGATATAAAAAAGCAACTTATAAACGTTGAGGACGGGAAGATATATTCGCTTCCGCGCATAGAGGAAATGGGGCTTTTGCAATACCCGAATCTTCTGTTCATAAACAAGAGTTGGGTAAATAAGGTAATAGAAGCGGGCGCGGTAACGGGTATAACCGCCGCCGACGTTAAAGACGGGCTTGAACTTACCGCCGCGCAGATGGAAAACATACTCAAATATTTCCGCGACAACGATATGAACGGCAACGGAAAGGTAAACGACGAACGCCCCATGAACTTCGTTTACAACAACTGGCAAGGCAACCAGTGCGACCTCTACGGAATGTTCGGGCTGAACGACAACCTCGAACACCGCGTTATCGTAGACGGCAGAGTTACCTATACCGTCGTAGACGACAGATTCAAGACGGCGACGAACTTCATTTCCAAATGGGTTACCGACGGACTTATCGATAAAGTTTCCTTCGAGCAATCGCAGGATAATTTCCTTGCCAACGGAAAGGGTTTGGAAATTTACGGCGCGTTTTACTGGTGGGAAAGCGAAACCGTGGTCAGCCACCCCGAAAACTACGTGGTTTGCAAGCCGATAAAGGGCCCTGAAGGGGATCAGACCATATGCGTTTCCAACAATCCGGAAACCGGTACGGGCGAAGTTATAGTATTCAGGGATTGCCCGAATCCGGAAGTGCTTCTCACTTATTTCGACAGATATTATATGCCCGAAATTTCCGCGCAGATAAATTACGGCCCGATAGGCGTGGTTTACGAGGAAGAAAGGGATGAAAAGGGAATGCTCGTACAAAAGCCCATTCCCGAAGGCATGACCGCCGACGAATTGAGATTGCAGAACGCCCCGCTCGGCATAATATATCTCAACGATTACGCCTGGAAGAACGTTCTCAACATGGAACCGAGAGCGAAACTCCGCCTCGACCGTTTAGAACTCTACGCCGATCCTTTCGTACCCGAATCGGTAAAACCCGTTCCCAACCTTCAGTTCACGCTCGAGGAACTCAACACCCTCGCTAATTACGAAACGGGCATAAACGATTACATCACCACAAACCTTATAGAATGGTTGCTCAAAGGCGGAGTAAGGGATAACGTATGGAACGATTTCAAAGCGAGGATCAACCAGATAGGTTTGCCGCAAGTTCAGAAAGTTTTTCAGGATGCGTATGACAGGTACGTTTCCGAAAGCAAATAAAAAAATAAAAGGAGAAGAAACATGAAAAAACTAATCACGTTGATGTTGGCGCTCGCTCTTTGCGTCGCCGCGTTCACAGCCTGCAACGTTTTCGATGAATCCGGAAACGTTGAAAACGAAAAACCGGTAATCACCGGCGTTCAAGACGCCGTATCGGTAGTTGCCGGCACCGAGTTCAACGCCCTCGACGGCGTGACCGCCACCGATAAAGAGGACGGCGACCTCACGGCGCAGATCGTTGTAGAAGCGACGCCCACGCTCGAATTCGTTAACGGTAAAGCCACGCCCGCAACGGCAGGCACTTACGAACTCACTTATTCCGTAACCGATTCCGGCAACCTCACCGCGGAAGCGTACAGCACGTTGACCGTAACGAGGGCTACCGCCGAGGCGACGAAGTATCTCGACGTCAAGTTCGAGGCGAAAGAGGGCGAAAGCAAGGGCTGGAACGCTTTTATCGACGATAACGCCGTTGAAGCCACCGCTTCCCTTACCGAAGGCGCTTACGTTTTTGACGTTACCGATTCCGGAACCGACGTAAACAGCGGCGCAGTAAAATTGAGCAAGATAATACCCGTAAAGAACGCCGATTATAAAGTTAAAGTATGGGCTAAATCCAACGTTACCACCTACGCTCACCTCATAGCGAAGAACGACAGCGTGAGCGAATGGCAGACTTTCGGCGGCGAATGGAATTTTGAACTCGGCACTTCCGTAAAGGCGTTTGAAATAAGTTTCTCCGCCGCCGGCACGGAAACTTCGAACAGGGCGGAAATAATTTTCGAAATGGGCAAGATCCAGCCGAGTAGAAGAAAGATTTCTCCCGAATCTTATAAGATCACTATCGACAAGATTGAAATTTACGAAATAACCGGTACCGATACCGAAAAAGCGCTCGTTACCTATAATTTCGACGAAAACACCGACGGCGTAACGCTCAATCAGGGTTCTGCCCAAGCGACGCTCTCGCACGATAACGGCGCGGCTAAAATCGACGTTACGAAAGCGGGTACGGAAAACTGGGATCTCAAGATAGTAATAGGGCTCGGAACCGTTAATCTCGAAGCGGGTATCAAATATTTTTATAGGGTAAAAGTTACTTCCGCTAACGCGCAAGCAGGCGAGATATGCCTCGAAAGCAACGCCAAAGAATGGGAAAACCGCGCTAACTTTGCGGATCTTTCAATAAACGCGGGCGAAACGAAAACCCTTACCGCCACTTTCGTTGCGGGAAGCGCCATTGACGATCCCGTTCTCAAAATGTACGTCGGCAAGAACGCAGCCGGCTCCAACGTTATAACCGTTGACGATTTCGTTTTCGGCAAACTCGAAGGCGACAAGGAAACCGTAAAGACGCTTGACCGCTTCACCGCTTACGGCGGCGGCTCGGCTCTCGCCACCGATCCCGATTATATCTACGATACCTTTAACGGTACCGACGAAGACAACGATCTGGGCGTAGGCACCATATGGACGACCGACGGAAGCCTTTTCTACCGCATAGATCAGGCGAGCAATACCGACTGGCACAACAAGTTGTTCTTCGGCTACACCGCCAACCCGCTCGTTCTCCCCGCGGACAGTTACTTCACCGTAAAGATCAAGATCAGAGCGGATAAGAACGTGACCTGCGCTCTGTTCCTCAACGCGCTCGGAAGTTGGGCCCCCAGAGTGACGCAAAGCCTCGATATCACCGAAGAATGGCAGGAATTCGAATTCACCACCACCGATACTCTCGTTACCGATATGAACTTCGAACTTCTGTTCCAGTTCGGTTCCGCCGATACCGCAGCCCTCGGCGAAGTTACGGTTGAAATTTCCGAACTCGTGATCATGCAGAAAATAGTTGCGTAAAAACTATAAACAGGGTATGTTTGTTGCGGCGTAAAATATTTTTACGCCGCAAAACTTAAATTTTTTTGAATAAACTTTGACCGATGCGGGGCTTCTTTTACGGAGATTTTCTTCGGATCGGTCGGGAGGAATTATGAAATTCAGGTTGTTTTGCTGTGTAACGGCTGTGATCGCGGTTATTGCCATGCTGGGCGGGTGCGGAACGCCATCCGTCAATTCCGTCGAAAACAATGCCGAATACTCCGTAAGTTTCAATTACAATTACTTTACCTTCGATCCCGTTCCGCCCGCGCAGACGGTAAAATACGGCGGCAAAGCCGTTGAACCGGACGTTCCCTCTCGCGAAGGATACGTGTTTACGGGTTGGTATAAGGATAGCGCTATGAATGAAAAATGGAATTTCGACGCAGATACCGTCAAGGGAAAGACCGTTCTCTACGCCGGTTGGGAATCGGATATCGGCGGAGAGATAGTTGACCCCGACGACGATAAGGATTTTTCTTCGCTCACCACTCCCGGCACGCAGGAAGCGGCTTACGACTACAAGTTCTTCTTCCGACCGGAGAAGGACGGAACTCGTCAGGGCTACGTGGGCGACACTATGCCTTACTATGAAAACGGCGTGTATTATATCTATTATCTGAAGGACGGGGGAGACTCTTACAACCATTCGGTATTCCTCGTCACCACGCGCGATTTCGTAACGTATGAAGAACAGCAAACGCCCGTGCTCGAATCTTCTCGTTCGGGCGGGCAGGACGGATGGATAGGCACCGGCTCGGTAGTTAAAGTAAAGGGTAAATATTACTTTTTCTACACCGGTCACAGCAATTCTTCCGCTACGGAATTCAAGGAAACGATAATGGTAGCGGAGAGCGAAAACCTCACTTCCTTCGCGAAAAAGGCGGGTTGGCAGATAACGCCGCCGGCGGATCTCGGTCAAAAGCAGGATTTCCGCGATCCTCAGGCCTATTACGACGAGGCGACCGACAAGATAACGCTTACCGTTACCGCCGCAAAGAACAGCGTGGCGAGGGTGATAAAATTCACTTTGAACGGAGACCTTTCAAATCCCGTTTACGACGGAATAATATATTCCAATAAAGTCGGCGGATTTTTCAACCTCGAATGCAGCGATACCTTTAAGATAGGCGACAAATATTATCTCACGTATTCCGCGCAAGACGATACTTTATGGTATGCCTGGTCGGAAACGCCGTACGGGCCGTACAATTCGGCAAAACGCGTTGAAGGCAAACTTTTCTATGCCGCAAAGCACGTTGACGACGGAGAGAATTATTATATGGTGGGATGGGCGAGAAGATCCGGTTCGGTATCTTCCACGCAGGATGTTTCCGCCTGGGCGGGCAACCTTCTTGTGCAGAAGATAGTTCAACTCGAAAACGGCGACATAATTCTTGCGCCGCTCGATTGCTTCGGCGAACTTTTCAACAAGAGGCGCGCCATACTCGCGGATTCTTCTTCCGTAGAGATAAAGGCGGGCGACGGGTATTCCTATACCGACGCGTTCACCTGTTACGAAAGATTTCTCGTCCGCGGTAATTTCACCTACACGGGAACGGGTATGTTCGGCCTTGCGTTCGATTATAACGGCAGCGCGGAAAAGTACAAGATGGTAAGGTTCAACCCCCGTATGCGCGCGGTTGAACTCGTGTTCAACGAGGGAAAAACTCTCATCACTCAGTTCCAGACCGACCTCGATCCGAATGTGGAATATTCCTTCACGTATATACAGGAAGGTTCCGTAGGCGTTATGTATATTAACGGACAATGCGCTGTTACCGTAAGGATATACGGAGCGAGCGGCAAGCCCGTAAAACTGTTTGCCGAAAACAACTCGGTAAGGTTTTCGGGGCTGTGTCAATATACCTTTTAATGTGAGATAAACGGGGTTTTTTGAAAATATAATGATGGTCGCTTTATCTGGGCGACGCACGGGGCGAAACAAAATTCATTTATATATTTCCGGAGAAGGCATGCAGAAGTTTGTAAATGCAGACGACAAGATATATAAGCGTAACGGGGCGGAAAAAAGATCCGCCGCGATCGTTGCCGCGGATAATTATATCGAGCGTTTTCGCGGCTCGGTAGATCCCGCTTACAGGCATACCTATCACGTTATGCCGCCCGTCGGGTGGATGAACGATCCGAACGGTTTCAATTACGCTTTCGGTAAATATCATATGTTTTTTCAATTCAACCCTTATTCGGCGGAGTGGGGGCCTATGCACTGGGGGCATTATACCACCGAAGATTTTGTTAAGTGGCATTTGGAACCTACCGCTATCGCCCCCGACGAAGATTATGATCGCGACGGATGTTTTTCCGGCACGTCGATTGTAAAAGACAACGGATTTTATCTTATGTACACCGCTGTGGCGGGCGGCTTGCAGACGCAGGCGCTCGCCCGGTCGGCAGACGGCGTTAATTTTGTCAAAGAAGGGCAGGTAATAACCGGCGAAGATCTTCCGGCGTATTGTTCCCGAAGCGATTTCCGCGATCCGAAAGTGTTTTTAAGGAACGGGATATATTACGCGATCGCCGGTTCTGCCGACGTTGACGGATCGGGGCAACTTTTGCTGTTCGGATCGCCGGATCTGATGCGGTGGAAATACGTCGGGCGCGTGTGGAAAGACAGGCGTACCGAAGGTATTTACGAATGCCCGGATCTTACGGTGATTGACGGTAAGGACATGCTTATCACAAGCCCGCAAGGGCTTGCCGCCGACGGATGGCGGCATGAAAATTTACACGGTAACCTTTATATGGCAGGCAGTATCGATCTTGAAACGGGCGCTTTTCACTCGGAATACGAGGACGAAATAGACGGCGGCTTCGATTTTTACGCCGCGCAGACGCTCACCGCTCCGGACGGACGTATCATAATGACTGCCTGGATGCAGATGTGGTCACGTTCCATGCCTACCGCAAAAGACGGATGGGCCGGCGCGGCGATACTCCCGAGGGAACTTTCTATCGTTGACGGCAAACTTATCCAAACCCCTGTACGGGAAATAGAAAAGTACAGGCAGAACGGTGTTTATCTATCCGAAAAAACGATCGACGGAGAGGTTTCTTTTGCTGGCGTGAACGGGGTAAAAGTCGAGTTGGATTTTTCCATGAATATCGATTCCGCTGAGAAAACGGGGGTTAAATTGTATAAAGGCGATA
>JAFTDZ010000003.1 GCA_017453885.1 Clostridia bacterium | reverse complement strand
TTCAAAAAGCCTTACGTACAGGTGCCTGTGCTTATCCGCGTAAAATCGGGCAGGGCGGTAAAATACGCCAAGAAACTTATGGATCAATGCGCCGAATCGCTTGAATTCCAGAAGAACCCGAAATACGCCCCGCAGGACTACATAGCCGAAATGGAAGAGATCTACAAGGCAAATCAGGAAAAGGGCGGCGCGGCAGACGAGGAAGAAGTAGCCGTGACCGATGCCGAATAACAAAACCGCAAACAGATAAAGCCCATCGCCCGCCGATGGGCTTTAATAATAGCGCGGAAGAGTGAAGAATGAAGAATGAAGAATGAAAAATGAAGAATGAAGTACGCCTATCGGCGAGTGAAGTTCGCCTGACGGCGAGTGAAGTACCTTCGGTGTGAAGTTCGCCTATCGGCGAGTGAAGAGTGAAGTACGCCTATCGGCGAGTGAAGTACCTTCGGTGTGAAGTTCGGCGTTGCCGAGTGAAACGCAAATTCGTTGCATTGAGGATTTAGGTCATTATATAATAACCGCATTAACCGCAACGTTTCCGTAAGGAAACACTTCACGATGCGACAGCATCACTTCACGCTTTCGTCAGAAAGCAATTCACGCCGCGATAGCGGCACTTCACACTCAACACTCCCTCACGGAATATATCCTTACTTAATGCAGATAATATGATACAGGTGATATTATGGAAGAAAAAATAAACGAAAAATTAGCGGAAAACATTACGGGCACGGGCGTAGTTCTGCCCATGGTCGCCCTTCGGGGTAAAGTTATTTTCCCCGGGGTTATAACGAGTTTTGACGTCGGCAGGAAAATTTCCCTCTCCGCGATAGACGTGGCGGCAAACAACAGTTTCGATATATTCGTCGCCGCCCAGAAGGACAGCGGGGTAGATAACCCTTCCTCTCAGGACGTGTATTCCGTAGGCGTGGTGTGCCGCATTCGCCAGATAGTGAAGATGCCCGGCAACAACGCCCGCGTGAACGTTCAGGCGCTCTATCGCGCGCGCATAAATACCTATATAGAGAACGCGAAGTTCTTCGAGGTGGAAGTGGAGCGCGCATATACCGCGGAGGAAAATCCCGCCGAGGTAGAGGCGTTTTTCCGCGTGGCGGTCTCGTCGTATAAAGATTACTGCGCGGCGAACAAGCCCGGCAAGGAGATAACCGCGCTAATCGACGGGATAACCGATCCCGAAGAATTTACCGACGTAGCCACCTTCAATATGAATTTCAAGGACTCCGACAAGCAGGCGATTCTGGAAGAAAACTCCGTTATCGAAAGGCTGAAGAAGTTCGACGAA
This sequence comes from Clostridia bacterium, assembly GCA_017453885.1. Classification (GTDB taxonomy): domain Bacteria; phylum Bacillota; class Clostridia; order Christensenellales; family Borkfalkiaceae; genus RGIG3732. The sequence goes on along the minus strand of JAFTDZ010000003.1, from coordinate 2,628 downwards.
CTTCTGGCTTACGAACTCGAGATAGCCAACCTCGAAAAGAAGATCTCCGCACGCGTCCGCCAGAGCATTGATAAAAATCAGAAGGAATATTACCTTCGCGAACAACTCCGCGCCATTCACGCCGAACTCGGCGACGACGAGGAAGAAAAGGAAACCATCCGCAAGCAGATAATAGATAAGCATATGCCCGAGGAAGTGGAAGAAAAGGCCCTTAAAGAACTTTCCAAGATGGATAAAATGATGCCTTCCTCGCCCGAATACACGGTCATACGCAATTATTTCGACTGGCTTCTCGATCTTCCCTTCAACGAACAGACGACCGATACCGAAAATTTAAGCGACGCCGTAAAGATACTCAACGAGGACCATTACGGGCTTGAAAAGGTGAAGGAGAGGATAATAGAGTACCTCGCCGTGCTGAAACTCACCAAAAAGATACGCGGCCCCATTCTCTGTTTCGTCGGGCCTCCGGGCGTAGGTAAAACTTCCATCGCCCGCTCCGTGGCGAGGGCGCTCGGCAGAAAGTTCGTGCGTATGTCCCTCGGCGGAGTAAAGGACGAGGCGGAAATAAGAGGGCACCGCCGCACCTATATAGGCGCAATGCCCGGCAGAATAATTTACGCCATGAAAGAGGCGGGCAGTATAAACCCCGTTTTCCTTCTCGACGAGATTGATAAAATTTCAATGGATCTTCGCGGCGATCCCGCTTCCGCCCTTCTCGAAGTGCTCGATCCTGAACAGAACGCAACCTTCCGCGACAGGTTTATGGAGATCCCTTACGATCTTTCCAAAGTGCTGTTCATAACTACGGCAAACTCGCTCGATACCATTCCCGCGCCCCTTCTCGACAGAATGGAACTGATTCAACTTTCCGGTTACACTTTAGAGGAAAAGGTAAAGATAGCGGATCAGTACCTTATACCCAAGCAGATAGAGGCGAACGGACTTACCGATAAGAAGATAGAGATAACCGAAAGCGCCGTGCGCGCCGCGATCGAAGGCTACACCATGGAAGCGGGCGTGCGCACGTTAGAGCGCGAAATAGGCGGTTTATGCCGCAAAGTGGCTACCAAAGTAGCCGCTAACCCCCGCTGCAAAAAACAGGTGATAACGGCTGAAAATATAGAAGATCTCCTCGGCGCGAGGAAGTATTTCCCGGACGAGGCGCTTCAAAAGGACGAAGTGGGCGCGGTAACCGGTCTCGCCTGGACGGCGGTCGGCGGCACCACCCTCACCGTGGAATGTATGCTTATGAAGGGCAAGGGCGATATTCTCCTCACCGGTAAACTCGGCGACGTGATGAAGGAGAGCGCCCGCGCGGCTATTTCCTATATCCGCTCCCACGCGGAAGAATATAATATAGACGAAAAGGCTTTCGAAGAATACGACATTCACGTTCACGTTCCCGAAGGCGCCACCCCGAAGGACGGGCCGAGCGCGGGCATAACCATCGCCACGGCTATCCTCTCGGCGTTCACGGGCAAACCGGTCAAAAAATCCGTCGCGATGACCGGCGAAATAACCCTGCGCGGAAAAGTTCTGCCCATAGGCGGGCTGAAGGAAAAGGCGCTCGCGGCGTACAGGCTCGGCATAAGGGACATAATTATCCCCAAAGCCAACGTAAAAGACCTTGACGAGATACCCGCCGAGATACGCAAAGAGATAAAATTCGTGCCCGCAGAGGAAGTTTCCGAGGTATTTTCAGAGGCGTTCGCCAAGTGAGCGAAGGTGCAAAATGATAATAAAAACCGCAAAATTCATAACTTCCGCCGCAAATAAAGGCGGATTTATACGGCCGGATAAGCCGATGATAGCCGTTTGCGGCAAATCGAACGTCGGCAAAAGTTCCTTCATCAACGCGCTCGCGCGGCAGAAGAAACTCGCAAGAACTTCCAACACGCCCGGCAGAACGCGGCTGGTGAATTACTTCGATTTCGGTGAATTTATCATCGCGGATCTCCCCGGTTACGGCTTCGCGAAGGTTTCGCAGGCGGAAAAACTCAAGTGGGCGCGCCTTCTTGAGGACTTTTTTGCCGAGGCGGAATATATTTCCCACGCCTTCTCGCTTATGGATATTCGCCACGAGCCGACCGCCGACGATAAGGATATGATAAACTATCTCAACCATTACATACTGCCCTTCACCGTGATCGCGACCAAAGCGGATAAACTGCCTAAAACGCGCGTTAAACCCGCCGTAAGGAGTCTTGCCGCAAGCGTGAACATGGCGGAAGGCAACGTCATCGCGTTCTCCGCGGAAGACGGGCGCGGCCGCGACGAAGTTCTTGCGAAAATCGAAGCGATCGCGGAACTTTACTATTCGAGTGTTGAGAGTTGAGAGTGAAGCGCCTGCGGCGCGGAACTGTCATTCTGAATGCAGCGGAGCGGAATGAAGAATCTCTGTGTTTTAGCGGAGATTCTTTTTTGTTGAAAAACAACAAACAAGAAAAATAGAGATCTTTCGTCCCAACCTTTCACTCTTCATTCTTCACTCGCCGATAGGCGAACTTCATTCTTCATTTTTCATTCTTCATTTTTTATTCCGTCATCTCGACCAAGCGCAGCGCGCGGAGAGATCCGGCTGTTTCCGTAATATAGGTCAGATTCCTCCTCGTCGCAATTCGGCAT
>JAFTDZ010000061.1 GCA_017453885.1 Clostridia bacterium | reverse complement strand
TGGAACAAAAGTTTTCGGGAAAGAGGAGAAACCGACGGTCAAGGCTTACGGGCGAACACTTGCAGCCCGTTGCCCGACGGTCGCGTTTCGACGACGTCATCTTGAGGAGCGAACGCGACGAAAGATCTCTATTCTTCTTGTTTGTTGTTTTTTAACAAAAAAGAATCTCCGCAAAAGCACAGAGATTCTTCATTCCGCTTCGCTACATTCAGAATGACAGTCCGGCCGCCCCTTGTCAAAGGGGAGAGGGCCACGAAGTGGAGCGGGATAACAAAAAATGAATTGCCGCTACCGCGGGAAAATAGTCGCAATAATTGTTAAAATTTTACATTTCTGTATATCTCTGCGTAAAACAAATGAACTTTTCCACAAATTCCGATAAAAAATTTGAAAAAAAGAATATTTTTCCGAAAAAACCCTTGTGTTTTAGAAATAAAAGTGGTATTATAATTTAGGCGTTGAGATGTCAAGAAAATGCAACCAAAACGGTAGGATTTTCAAAGGCTTTCAAAAAACGCCGCGATTTTAGGAAAAAACTGACGGAGGTAATAAATGTCTAATCAAACGAAAGTGCCTTTCACGGGCACCAAGGCCCAGGAAGCAAGGCTCAACAAAGTCTTGAGAGGGCTTAAGAACGTGGACGGCGCGCTTATGCCCGCTCTCCAGCAGGCGCAGGAAATTTACGGCTATCTTCCCATAGAAGTGCAGGAGATAATCGCCGATAAGTTAGGTCTCTCGCTTGCGGAAGTTTACGGCGTTGCCACTTTCTACTCGCAATTCACACTCACCCCCAAGGGTAAATACAAGATCGGCGTATGTCTCGGCACGGCTTGCTACGTAAAAGGTTCCGGCGATATTTACGCCGAACTCCAGAAGCAACTCGGCATAGAGAGCGGAATAACTCCCGACCTTCAATTTTCTCTCGACGCCACCCGTTGCGTAGGCTGCTGCGGTCTTGCACCGGTAATGGTCGTTAATGACGACGTTTACGGCAAACTCACCAAGGATCAGGTTGCCGGCATCCTCGCAAAGTATAAAAGTTAAGGGGGAAACTTATAATAATGAATATCAACGAACTTAACGCCATTAAGGAGCGCGCGCTCGCCACGATGGGCCCGCGCGAGGCAGTACATAATTTAGATAAGATAGAAGAACGCACCGTTCTCGTCTGCGGCGGTACAGGCTGTACTTCCGGCAAGTCGAGGGTTATTTTCAAGGAATTCAAGGAACGCGTAGCGAAGGACGGGATAGCCGATAAGGTCCACGTTATAATGACCGGTTGTTTCGGCCTCTGCGCCCTCGGCCCGATAGTTATAGTCTATCCGGAAGGCGCTTTCTATTCGCAGGTCCAGCCCGAATACGTTGACGAGATAGTTGACGAACACCTTCTCAACAACCGCGTCGTCACGAAGTACCTTTATAAGGAAACCGTTACCGACGAGGGAGTTATAAAGGCTCTTAACGAAACGCAGTTCTATAAAAAACAGCACCGTGTTGCGCTCCGCAACTGCGGCGTTATCGATCCCGAAAACATAGAGGAATATATCGCGCGTGACGGTTATCAGGCTTTATATAAAGTCGTAACCTCAATGTCGCAGGACGATGTGGTGAACGTAATGCTCGCGTCCGGTCTCCGCGGTCGCGGCGGCGCAGGTTTCCCCACCGGCAGAAAGTGGATGTTCGCGAAGGCTTCCAAAGCCGAAAAGAAATACGTTCTCTGCAATGCTGACGAGGGCGATCCCGGAGCGTTTATGGACAGGTCCGTTCTCGAAGGCGATCCCCACGCGATAATCGAGGCTATGGCAATAGCCGCTTATACCATCGGTTCCGATCAAGGTTATATATATGTCCGCGCGGAATACCCGATAGCCGTTCAACGTTTGAAAATCGCTATCAAACAGGCTAAAGAATACGGCGTTATCGGCAAGAACGTATTCGGTACCGACTTCAATTTCGATATAGACGTCCGCCTCGGCGCAGGCGCGTTCGTCTGCGGCGAAGAAACCGCCCTTATGGTTTCCATCGAGGGCAACCGCGGCGAACCGAGACCGAGACCTCCTTTCCCGGCAGTCAAAGGTCTGTTCGGCGTTACCACCATATTAAACAACGTTGAAACCTACGCCAACGTAGCGCAGATAATACTTAAAGGCGCGGAATGGTTCGCCTCCATGGGTACCGAAAAGAGCAAGGGCACCAAGGTGTTCGCGCTCGGCGGCAAAATAACCAACACCGGCCTTGTGGAAGTCCCCATGGGCACCACTCTCCGCGAGATAATTGAGGAGATAGGCGGCGGCATACCGAACGGCAAAAAGTTCAAAGCCGCGCAGACGGGCGGCCCTTCCGGCGGTTGTATCCCCGCTTCCAAGATGGACGTTCAGATCGATTACGACAACCTTATTTCCATAGGTTCCATGATGGGTTCCGGCGGTCTTATCGTTATGGACGAGGATAACTGTATGGTCGATATAGCCAAGTTCTTCCTCGAATTCATAGTTGACGAGTCCTGCGGTAAATGCACGCCCTGCCGTATCGGTACCAAACGTCTTTACGAACTCCTCACCAAAGTTACCAACGGCACCGCCGAACTCGAGGATCTCGACAAGATGGAAGAACTGTGCAAATACATAAAGGAAAATTCTCTCTGCGGCCTCGGGCAGACGGCGCCGAACCCCGTGCTTTCCACTCTCCAGAACTTCAGGGACGAGTACGTTGCGCACGTAGTCGAAAAGCGTTGCCCCGCGGGCGTATGTAAAAATCTTCTCAAATTCTCCATCATACCCGAAAAGTGCAAAGGCTGTACCGCCTGCGCGAGGAAGTGCCCCGTGGGCGCTATCAGCGGCAATGTGAGAGAACCGCACGTAATAGATCAGTCCAAGTGCATCAAGTGCGGCGCGTGTATCGCAACGTGTAAGTTCGGCGCGGTAGTCAAAGGCTGATACGGAGGAACAGACAATGATAAATCTTAAGATCAACAATATACCCGTTCAGGTGGAAGAAGGTACCACCATATTGCAAGCGGCGAAGAAAGTGGGCATAAAGATCCCCACGCTTTGCTATATGAAAGATATAAACGCCATCGGCGCCTGCCGCGTGTGCGTTGTGGAAGTAAAGGGAGCAAGGTCGCTCGTCGCCGCCTGCGTTTACCCCGTAAACGAGGGAATGGAAGTTTTCACCAACACCCCGAAGGTAAGGGCTTCGAGAAAGACCACCATAGAACTTATTCTTTCCGATCACAATAAAGAATGCCTTTCCTGCGACCGCAACACTCATTGCGAACTTCAGGAACTCGCCTACGAGTACGGCTGTGACGACAAGAGGTTCGAAGGCGCTCACCACGAGTGCGAGAAGGACACTTCAACATCCTACCTCGTCCGCGATAATTCCAAGTGCGTTCTCTGCCGCCGTTGCGTAGCGGTCTGCAGAAAGGTGCAGGAAGTAGGCGTTATAGGTCCCGAAAAGCGCGGCTTCAAAACGCAGATAGCCTGCGCGTTCGAAACCGACCTTGCCGGCAGCCCGTGCGTCGCCTGCGGTCAATGTATAAACGTCTGCCCGACGGGCGCTCTCCACGAGAGAGAGGAGATAGATATCGTCAGAGCGGCGATAGCCGATCCCGAAAAGGTAGTTATAGCAGGGCCCGCTCCTTCCGTTCGCGCCGGTCTCGGCGAAGAATTCGGTTACCCCATGGGCACCAATGTAGAGGGCAAGATGGTAACCGCTCTCAGAATGCTCGGTTTCGATAAGGTGTTCGACGTGAACTTCGCCGCGGACCTCACCATTATGGAAGAGGCGCACGAACTCGTAGAGAGAGTGAAGAACGGCGGCGCGTTGCCTATGTTCACAAGTTGCTCGCCCGGATGGGTGAGATACCTCGAGTATTACTATCCCGAACTCATTCCCAACGTATCTACCTGCAAGAGCCCGCAGCAAATGTTCGGCGCTATAACCAAAACTTATTATGCGGAGAAAATGGGCATCGATCCGGCGAAGATCTTCGTAGTTTCCATAATGCCCTGTACGGCTAAGAAGTTTGAAAAGACGAGGGACGACCAGAACGCTTCCGGCTATCCGGATATAGACGCCGTTCTCACCACGAGGGAACTCGCCAAGATGATAAAGCAGAACGGCATTCTCTTCAACGAACTTGCGGAAACTCAACCCGATAACCCGCTCGGCGTTTACACGGGCGCAGGCGTTATATTCGGCGCTACGGGCGGCGTTATGGAAGCGGCGCTCCGCACGGCGGTCGAGGAGATCACCGGCAAAACCGTTGACGACGTTGAATACAAGAAAGTACGCGGCACCAAAGGCGTTAAGGACGCTACCTACGAAGTTGGCGGTCTTAAAGTCAAAGTGGGCGTTGCGTCCGGCATTTCCAACGCCAAAAAGGTATGCGAAAAGGTTGCCAAGGGCAAATCCGATTACACGTTTATCGAGATCATGTGCTGCCCCGGCGGCTGCGTGAACGGCGGCGGTCAGCCGATAATGTCCAGCGTAGTCAGGGAAAACGTGGATTATAAGGCTCTCCGCGCAAGCGCTCTCTATAAAGCAGATAAGAAGGCTGAACTCAGAAAGAGCCACGATAACCCCGTCATCAAAGAAGTTTACGATAATTATCTCGGCAAACCCGGCAGCCACAAGGCTCACGAGATTCTCCACACGTCCTACGTCAAGAGAACGAGATACGAAAAGTAATTTCATAAAACCTTTAAGGGCCTGCCGTTTTCGGCGGGCCCTTTTATAAAAAACGGCGATAATGCGCGAAAAAGGGGGTTAATTGAAATTTTTTCGAATTTCGCCTTAATAAAAACAACTTCAAAAACCTTTTTTGAAAGGGGAATTTTCACCGCTATAACCGAAAAATACTTGCAATATCCCGTAAAGATGATATAATATATATAATATTTATTATCATAGGGGTAGTATGCAAGTGAATAACTTACTGTTTCTTATCCCCGATTATATAGATAAAGATCATAATTTTATCGACGTTTTCGGGTTTCAGATATATTATTACGCTATAGCGATAACTCTCGGCATGCTAACGTGCGTTCTCGCGGTCATTCCGCTTTTCAAACGCCGCGGAATGAAACCGGACTTCCTGCTCGACCTGATGATAGGGATAATTCCCTGTTCCATCGTATGCGCTCGCCTTTGGTACGTGCTGTTCGACATAAAAAGTTTTCATTCCTTCAAGGAAGTCATAGATATCCGCAGCGGCGGGCTGGCGATATACGGCGGCGTTGCGGGCGGCGCGCTCGGCATAGTTATAGTATGCCTTATCCACAAAAAGTCAATAACCAAGGTGTTCGACTTCGGCGCCGTGATGCTCCCGCTCGGTCAGGCTATAGGCAGGTGGGGAAATTATTTCAATCAGGAAGTTTACGGCGCGGTAGATCCCAAGGCTATAGGCTTCCCTATAAGCGTATATATTCAGGACGCGGGCGAATATCACTATGCGTTGTTCTTTTGGGAATCCGTCGCGAATATAATACTTTTTGCCCTGCTCTATCTGTTTTTATTCAAGTACAGGGGCAAGCGGAACGGTTACGCCACCGCGTTTTACTTTATCGGCTACGGCGTCATCAGGGCGATAATGGAGCCCCTGCGCGACGCGCAATATAATCTCCCGCTCTTCGGTTCGGAAACGCTCGGTTCGGAATGGGCGTCCATTTTGCTTATACTCGGCGGGCTCGCCGTTTTGGCGGCGGTTTTCGTCCGCGATTTCAATGACTGTGGCAAGAACTTCAAAAAGTATTTCGCGTATATGTTCGCCGGTAAAAAGGAGCCGCAGAAGGCGGTGCGTAATAAGGCGGAGCATACTGCCCCTTCGGAAGCCGCGGCGAAGGATAGCGAAAACGGCGCTTTACCCGTCGGGAAGGTAAGGTCGCTCAAAGTATCCAAGTCCGATAAAACGGATGCGGAAACGCCCGAAAACACGCAAAAACAATAAATTTTAATGAAGGCTATATAATGGAAAAACGCAATCTTACTTTACTTACCGACCTTTACGAACTAACGATGATGAACGGTTACTTCAAGGAAGGGTACCGCGATCAGGTCGCCGTGTTCGACGTATTTTTCCGCCAGCACGATCTTATAACCTATTCGCTCGCGGCGGGGCTCGAACAGGCGATCGACTATGTTACTAATCTCCGTTTCGGCGAAGAGGAGATCGCCTACTTGAAGGGCTTAAATCTATTCGATGAAGAATTTCTCAACTACCTTTCCTCTTTCCGTTTTACGGGCGATATTTACGCCGTGCCCGAGGGAACCATGGTTTTCCCCGGGGAGCCTATCTTCACGGTAAAAGCCCCCGTTATCGAAGCGCAACTTATCGAAACGGCTGTTCTTAACATAATAAACCACCAGACGCTTATCGCCAGCAAAGCGGCTAAGATCTGTCACGCCGCGAAGGGGCAATCTGTAATGGAATTCGGTCTGCGCCGCGCGCAGGGGCCGGACGCGGGCATTTACGGAGCGCGGGCGGCTATAATCGGCGGTTGCGGTTCCACTTCCAACGTTCTCGCCGGAAAAATGTTCGACGTGAAGGTTTCCGGCACGCACGCGCACAGTTGGGTTATGAACTTCCCGACCGAACTCGACGCCTTCCGCGCCTACGCGCATATGTATCCGGACGCGGCGCTACTTCTCTGCGACACTTACGATACGCTCAAAAGCGGTGTGCCGAATGCCATAAAAGTATTTGACGAACTCAAGGCTCAAGGGCATAAACCCCTCGGCATAAGGCTCGATTCGGGCGACCTTGCATATCTTTCCAAAGAGGCGAGGAAGATGCTCGACGCCGCCGGTTACAAAGACGCCGTGATATGCGCTTCCGGCGATCTGGACGAATATTCCATTCAATCCTTGCGCAACCAAGGCGCCGCCATCGATCTTTGGGGCGTCGGAACGAAACTTATCACGGGCGACGATCTGCCCGCGCTCGGCGGCGTTTACAAACTTGCGGCGGTAATAGAAAACGGCGAGATCATCCCGAAGATAAAACTTTCCGATAACGCCGTTAAGATAACCAACCCCGGTTTCAAAAACGTTTACAGGATATATAACGAAAAGGGCATGGCGGAAGCCGACCTTATACATCTTCGCGGAGAGGAGATCGACGCGTCCAAACCGCTTACCGTTTTCCACCCGATAGAAACCTGGAAAAAGACCACTTACGAAAACTACACCCTGCGCGAACTCCTCGTTCCTATAATAGAGGGCGGAAAGGTCGTTTACGAATTTCCCGCGCTAAGAGAGATAGCGGCTTACGCCGACAGGGAGATGGAAAGTTTTTGGGACGAGTATCGCCGTATCGATAAACCTCACATTTACAAGGTCGATCTGTCCGACGGGCTATACGAACTCAAGACTTCTATGATGCGCAGCATACGCGGCAAAAAATAACGTTTTTCCGCGAAAAAGGCGGGTAACGAGGTAATGATGATTTACGCTGTAATACTTTTCGCGGTGATCGCGATAGACCAGATCACAAAAATTTACGTTTCGGCGCAGGGCCCGCTGTGGGAAGTGGTCGTAATCCCGAACGTATTCAGTTTCAAGTACGACAAGAACAGCGGCGCCGCCTTCAGTTCCTTTGCGGGAACGGGTTGGGCGCAGACGTTTTTCGCCGTGCTGACCTTTATCATTCTTCCCGTTCTGTTCGTGGTGTTCCTTCGCGTCAAAAACGAGAATAAGTGGCTTAAAACAACTATTATCCTTATAATTGCGGGCACGATAGGCAACTTTATAGACAGGCTCGTTTTCAAGGAAGTTACCGATTTTATATACGTTCACTTCTTCGCGAACTTCAACGTGGCGGATATATCTTTAACGGTCGGCGCGATAATGCTCGTGTTCTACTTCGTGTTCCTCGATAAAGAGGCGCTTATCCCCATAGGCAAAAACAGGAAGAAAAAGGCGAATGGATAGACAGATACTCGTTTCCGAAGGCGACTTTCCCCGTCTCGATTCCTTTATTGCGGAAAACACCGAACTCACGAGGAGCCACGCGCAAAAACTTATAGAAGGCGGTTTCGTTTCGGTAAACGGCGGCGAGGCGAAAAGCAAGAGGGCGGTGAAGAAAGGCGACGTGATAACCGTCGATCTTCCGGAGCCTGAAGAAGTCAGCCTCGAGCCGGAAAACATTCCGCTCGATATTATTTACGAAGATTCTTCCATCGCCGTAATAAATAAGCAGCAGGGGCTTACCGTCCACGCGGGCAACGGCGTAAAAAGCGGAACGCTCGTCAATGCATTGCTATATCATCTCGACAGTTTAAGCGGGATAAACGGGGTTATCCGCCCCGGCATAGTCCACAGGATAGACAAGGATACATCGGGGCTTCTCGTCGTGGCGAAGAACGATAAAGCGCATATTTCTCTATCGAAGCAAATAGCCGAAAAGACCTGCGGCAGAACTTATCTCGCGCTTTTAAGCGGCGTGATGGGTAAGGACGAAGGTCGTATAGAAACATACATCGACCGTTCCCCGAAGGACAGAACGATGATGGCCGTTTCCGCCAAAGGGCGGCTCGCCGTAACCGATTATAAGGTGATAAAGCGATATAAGGCGGGTTACACGTTGTGCGAGTTTCGCCTGAAAACGGGCAGAACGCACCAGATACGCGTTCATGCCAAACATCTGGGGCATCCGGTCGTCGGCGATAAAACCTACGGAAGCAAAAACTGCAAATTCAATCTCGAAGGGCAACTGCTCCACGCTTTCCGTCTGGAACTCGATCACCCCGACACGGGCGAGAGAATGATCTTCGAAGCGCCCCTTCCGGAATATTTTACTAAAGTCCTCAATTCTCTCGGTGAAGAAATTTAGCAAAAACCCCGTAAAACGCAGGTTTTCGGGGCAATACGATATATGCTCAAGATAAGCGAAGTTGAAAAACACGGCGTCGGCCGCGAGTTAAAACTGAAGAGCGGATACTCTGTTATCGACTTTGACGGGTACCCCGCCGACGACGTTATAGATTACCTCTACTACGACGCGCGCGAAAATTTTACCATGCGCGTTGCCGATAAAAAGGGGCGCGAAACCGTTTACGAGATAGAGAAGGACGAGGATGAAACCCTCGGGCTTTCATTCGAGAACGACGGAATGTCGATACGCACCTGTCACAACAAATGTATTTTCTGTTTTGTGGATCAGATGCCGCCCGGCATGCGCGATACGCTATATGTGAAGGACGACGATTACCGCCAGAGTTTTCTCTGCGGAAACTTCGTAACGCTCACCAACCTTACGGAAAAGGACGCGGACAGGATATGCAGATACAAACTTTCCCCGCTCTACATTTCCGTCCACACGATGAACCCGCGCCTTCGCGAAAAGATGATGAACAATCGTTTTGCCGGCAAAATCGTTGATTATCTCAAGCGTTTTGCCGCCGCGGGGATAGTTATGAACACGCAGATCGTTCTCGTTCCCGGTGTGAACGACGGGGAAGAACTGACGTATTCCGCGCGGGAACTTTTCAAACTGTACCCGCAGGTGTTGACGCTCGCCACGGTGCCTTGCGGCATAACCAAATACCGCGAGGGGCTGTACGATATAAAGGATCCGGACGCGCAATATTGCAAAAGCGTCGTCGCGCAGGCGGACGCGCTCAACCGTGAATTCGGCGTGAATTTTCTCACGCTTGCAGACGAGTTTTATTTCAAAGCGGGGCTTCCCGTCAAGCCTTTCGAGTTTTACGGGGAATTTCCGCAGATA
>JAFTDZ010000060.1 GCA_017453885.1 Clostridia bacterium | reverse complement strand
GTCTGCCTTGCGGGCGATACGGTAACCCCGCCGAGATCGGCGTTTATGCCGAAAACGCATCTCACCATTACTTTTATGAGAACGTTCGCGCTGCCGGTGAACCAATCCGACATAGACTCTCCGTCCATTCCGTATTCTTCGTTGTAGGAATAAGAGTTAGACATAACAAACGGCGTGGTGGACATATGGCCGTGTGTTATTGGAAGAATTTTTTCAAGTTGCCGCCAGGCGAATTCGTCCTCGCCCATTCTGAACAACGCCCATATGCCGAAAAGCGAGGCATGAACGTAAGTAGCCGCGTTTTCCGCCGTTCCGCGCGGAAGATTTACAATCCTGCCAACGCCTTTCATCCCTGCGGGGAAATACGGTTCGAAAGTCTTTAAGCCGTACTTACCGTCAAGTCGGGCGAAACTTTGCAAAATAGCGTCGCGTACGCTTCCGTCTTTCAGAATGAAATCCGAAATTATCCAAAAGGCGTTAGCGGTAAGCCCGTCTCTCGAAGCGCCGTCCGGATCGTTGAACCCGCCTACGGAATAAGAGTACGCATCTCCCCAGCCGTGAAGTATTTTTTTGGTTTTACCGTCGGTAACAACGGCGTATTTTGAAAGCCCCTCGGCAAGTTTTTCGCGCGTTTCGGCGTACTTTTTAATTTTTTCGGCGCTGCCGCCCGTAACGGAAAGTATCTCACCCATCTCGCCCAGATTACGGTAAAACTGAAGGCTTGCCATTACCGAAACGCCGGTGCCGTATTCTTTTGAACCGTCTGCGGAAACGCCGAGCCCGTCGAGAGCGTCGTTCCAATCCCCGAACATCGCGCGGAGACAATTCGTTTTGTCGAAATCCAATTTGCCCGCCATATAATCGGTTATTCTCAGAAGATGATCGAGAACGCTGTCCTTTTCGTTGCAGGCAAGAACTTCGTTGCCTCGGAACTCGTAATAACCGCAAACTTCGTCGAGTATACCGTAATCACCCGTGAAAGCGAGGTAGGAATAAACCGCGTCTATTATCCATACGCCTTGATCGATAAACGGACGGAGATCCATCCTCGGGATCTTTCCCTCCGCCGGCGGCATGGAATATTGGCGCGGCGGTCTGCCGTCATTCCCTATAAAGCCGAGCGCTTCGACTATCTTCGCGCGACAATCGGAAGGGTTCCACATAAGCGCCGCCTCTATCTGCTGAAAAACGTCCCTCACGCCCAAAAGGGAAACGCCGGAATTTTTTGCCAACGCGGCGAATTCCGTCTGCCGCTGGACGCTTTTCAAAAACAGGTTGAAAACCTCGTTATCGATCTTCCCCTCCATCTTGCCGAAATACATATCCGTCATTTCGGCGTTCTTTGCCTCGAACAGTTTGTTCGCTTCCGAAAGATAAACGTCAAACCCGTTCTCCGCAAGCGGAACGAGAGAGAGCCTTTCCGCAGTCTCTCTGTTTTCCGAACAGGTCAACTTGTAAGAAACCGACGCGGTTTCGCCCGGAAGTAGCCTGAATCTCACAAATTCGGCGAGAACGGGCGTATCCGTAAAGCGGGTGTTCGGTTTATGCCCGAATGTTTTCGCGCTTCTTAAAGCCTGCGAGCACATTATGGGAACGTTGGTTCCCCCGGTATATTCGGTACGTGCGGTCGTCTTTTCGACAGACGCGCCCTTCGCCTTGACCGAACGCGTTACCGTACAGAAATGTTCAAGATGCGTAGTCCTGTCAAGATCCTCTACGCTGATAAAAAGATAACCCGTTTCGGTAAATCTGCATTCTTTGAACCAATTCGTTTCGATGCTCTCGGCGGTATCCTGTTTAAGCAGACAATTTATATAAGGAGAGAGATACATCTTTCTTTCCCGCTTATCGGTATTTTCCGCAAAAAGCGTAAAACAAATTTCTTTTGCCCTTGTAACGAACGCCCTTAAGGCGAAAATCGCGTTATCCGTTTCGGCTATGTAATAAACCGCCTGCGGAGTAAAAACGGTCGCTCTGAAACAACCCTTTTCTCCGGGCAACGCCATGACCTGCGTAACGGAAACGGGCTTATATTCTTCGCCGTCCTTCACCCCGCCGAATGCGGTTACGAACGGCTCTTTTCCGTTTGCCGAGGGAAGAATGACGTAAAAGGTGCTTTCGTTAACCGAAATATATCCGGACGAATGCGCCCACATGGTAAACCCGTCGGCGCTGTAAGGATAGCGGCTGTCGCCGAAGGAACGATCGAGACACGCCACCTCCGAATCCCCTATAAAATAACAATTATCGGGCAAACGTTTACCTTTGTCGCCCGAAATAACCGCTTTTATGCGCGCTAAATAATTTTCGATAACGGTTTTCATATTTATCCCCTTTTATCCGCTTCGGTAATTTTTTGAATAAGGTTTATGATTATCGCGTCTGCCTCCATAGCCGTGGGCATCTCGGCAAATATTCTTATCACGGGTTCCGTGCCGGACGCCCTGACAAGAGCCCACCCGCCGCCTAAATAAATTTTAACGTTCCTGCCGAAACAAACGACCGAATCGGCACCGAAGGATTCGACGCAGGAGGCGTATAATCTTTCATTCGGATCGGTATTTTTTACGGTGATTTCCCTTTCGCGGTACACGCAATCGTACCCGGCGAACCGTTTTACTTCGTCAACGATTTCGGAAAGCGGCTTGTTCAACATAACACACATTTCAATAAACAGCGAAGCGGAAAACGTGCTGTCCTTGCCGGATATATATCCGCGCACGGTAAGCCCGCCTGAACTTTCGCCGCCGATGAGAGCGTTATACTTTTTCATTCCGGCGGAAATGTTTTTGAAACCAACGTCCGTTTCGTGGCATTCATAACCGAGTTTTTCGGCTACTTTATCGAGCAGAACGCTCGTCGCACAGTTTTTTACCGCGTCTCCTTCCATTCCCCGATATCTGACGAGATAATAATACAGGCAGGCAAGTATTTCATTGCTTGATACGGGTTTTCCGTTTTCGTCGAGCACGCCGAGGCGATCGGCGTCGCTGTCGGTCGCTATGGCTAAATCGTAACCGTTTTCCCTTACGGCGTCGGCAAGCGCGCTCATCGCGTCCTCGGTGGGGTTCGGCGGCACGAAGCCGAAGAAAGCGTCGTGCTCCTTCCCGACTATATCGAAACGCTTTATACGGAGCCTTTCTGCCATGCCGGTAAGCCCTACTATTCCCACGCCGTACATATTGTCGAAAAGTATTTTTACGTCGTTATTTTTTACGCGCGGATCTATGAACGCCTCGATGTCGTCAAGATACGTTTCCACGTAGGAGATTTTCTCGAAAAGCCCCGCTTTTCGCGCATTATCGAGAGAAATCGACTTTATTTCGATAGGCGCGTTCACCGTTTTTTCAAGCGCGGAAGTAAACGCTTCGTCCGCATCTACGCCGCCTTTCAGAAAAACTTTAACCCCGTTGAAAATATAAGGATTATGACTTGCGGTTATCATTACGCCGAGTTCGAATCCTGATTTTTTCGTTGCGCTCATCACCACGGGCGTAGGCGTAGCCCTGTCCATTAAAAGAACTTTTATGCCGTTCGCGGTAAAGACTTCAGCCATATATCCGGCGAAATAATCGGACATGAACCGCCTGTCGTAACCTATAACGACGGGCGTATTCCACCCGTTGCTAAAAGAAGTATCGCACAACCCCTGCGCTATTTTACGGACGTTTTCCTCGGTAAAATCCTCGCCGATAACGCCTCGAAAACCGCCTGTTCCGAAAGATATCATCGTTTTTCCTCTGTGAATCGGAATTATGTTCCGTTTCTCTTTTCTATTTCCCAATCAATGGTTTGTTCAACTGCTTTTTCTATCGCGCCGACAATCGTTCCGTTTTTGCCGAAACGCCCGTAATGAACGGCAACGCGCGCTATCCTCTCGTTTTTTTCTTCAAGGAGATATTTCTTGACCGATTTAAGATAATCTTCGCCGAGAACGCAGATTTTGCCGTTTATTATTATCTCGGTACAACCCGTGAAGCACACTATGCTCCTGATGAGTAACGCAATGCCCTCGGCGCTTCTTTCCGCGGCGTCTCTCGCCACCCGACAGATTCTTCACCGGAGTGTCACCATCGGGACAGTTCAAGGCGTCCATTGCGCGTTCGAGCTT